>JBBSDR010000058.1:0-12520 GCA_038240465.1 Gemmatales bacterium | reverse complement strand
TAGACGCCGCGGTTCGCCGCGACGCGAGTATTCGCGCGGAGCGCGTCCGGCGAAACCGCGCCACGCGCTTCGCTCGAAGACTCGCATCGCGGCTAACCAATCCGCCGAATGGCCGCGCAAGCCCTTGCGTTGTCAGCGTCTCATCGTGAAGAATAGGTGTATCGCTTCTGTCCTTCCCAGGGAGTGCGCCTGTGCCGCGACGTTGCATGTTATTGTTGCTTCTGACTGGCTTCCCGGTGCAGGGCCAGACGCCGGACATCCAGACGTCGCCGCCGCCTGCGGTCCCTCTCGGTGCAATGGTTCGCGAGGCGAAGAATATCCTCCTCCTGGAAACCGCTCCCAACGCCAAGAATTCGCAGCTGGTCGTCCTGCAACCGATCGCCGCCCTCAAGGGCAAGAAAGAATCGATACGCATCATCACGAGCGGCACTCTGAGCCAGTGGGCGGAGAAACCGCGGCGACAGGCGGTCTACTTCTCCAACATCGGCAAAGGCCTCCTGTGTGTAGGCTGCAACTGGTTCGAGTTGTTCCCCGCCGGGGAGGGCAATTGGTTCTTGCTCCCTACTTACGCGCCGCACCGCCGCAGCTTCATCGGCTCGCCGGCGACTCTCGTTCAGCACGTCCGCGACCTCCGCGCTGGAAAAGAAGTGATTGTCACCGTCGAGTCGCCGATGGCCAACAGAGAAGACTGGTTCGGACACTTTGGCCGCGACTGGCTGCACGGGCAGCACGGCCCCGTCCGGCGCATCAAGACCGGGCCGAAAGACGAGGCCATCGAACACGGCGTCTTGCAGCTCGGCAAGGATGGACGATTCTTGGAACCGGCCGTCGTCGGCGAGGGGTTTGCCCCCGAGGACCTGCCCGGACTGCTCCGCAGCCTGGAGAGCAAGGAGCCTTACGTCCGGGCGGCGGCTGCCTTCGATATCGGCATGGTGCAACCGGAAGCGCGGGGAGCAATTCCAGCCCTGCGAAAGGCGCTCCAAGATTCCGATCCCTTCGTTCGCCTCCATGCCGCCCTGTCGCTGGCACTCATCGAGCCGAAGGCTGCCGCGGAACTGAGAGTTCTTCGAAAGGCGCTAAAGGACGAGGACTTCGAGGTGCGCCGCAATGCGCTCGGAGTCCTGGCCCGGCTCGGTCTTCGTGGCTTGCCCGCGTTCGACGACGTCTTGAAGGCATTGCGTGACGATGGACCGGATGTTGCGCTCGCCGCGGCCAACACCGTCCGCCTTCTGGCGCGCGACGGCAGCCTCCCGAAGCGTCAGCGCGAACGGGCCATCACCGCCCTGGCCCAAACGATGCTGAAACAGCCGTTCGCGGAACCTCTCGACGGAGGCGCGGCCCTGGGGGCGCGACCGCCCGTGCCCCTTGCGGAAACCGCGACGAGGGCGCTGCTGGCATTCGGCGCGGAGACCTCAACGGTAATTCCCGCGCTGCGCGATGCCCTCAAGAGCGATCGCGAGATGGTCGTCAGCCTGGCTTGCGACGTCCTGTCGCGGCTCGATCCCCCGCCCGTGCCAATCCTGGTCGAGGCGCTCGATCGGGAGCGGCGGCCAGTAGCAGAGGGCAACCTTTGCGCTGTCCTGATGACTGTTGACCCCGGTGCGCGCCTGGCCAGTCCCGCACTGCGCCGGCGGCTCGACGTGGCAGAGGCCGTCAGTCGGTTAGGGCTTGTGCGAACCTTGCTCGGGATCGAGGGCAAGCAAGAGCTGCCCGAGCTTCTCCCCACCATTCGCCTGCTGGCCAAGGATCGTGAAGTGCTTGTGGCGCACGGATTCGAGGTGCTCCTTCTACTCGAACTGTATCTTCCCTCCCTGGAAGGCGTCGAGGGGTTGGTTCGCGACTACCTCAAGGACAAGGATGTCCACGTTCGCCTGGCCGCGGCGCGGCTGCTGGTCGGCGCGGGCAAACCGGAGATCGGTCTGCCGGTCCTGCTCCGCGAGCTGGACAGCAAGGACGCGGCGAACCGCGTGGAAGCCCTTGCCTGTCTTGATATGCTCGGCCCCAAGGCGTCGGCTGCCCTGCCGAAACTGCGCAAGCTTGCTGAAGACGCAAAGCACCCCAGCAGACTGGACGTCCTGACCGCGCTGTGGCGAGTCGAGGACAGGCCGCTTGACGCACGGCAGCAGGCCATCGTGAGTCTGCAACAGCGCCAGCGAAACTTCCTCTGGTTGCTTCGCTATGAACCGGAAGAAGGACTCTACCTTGGCGGGACCTTCCGTACGTCCGTGGTGGACGACACAAGCCTGAAGACGGCGCTGGACCACTTCGCGCGACTGCTCCTGAGCGATGAGCGGGCCGGCGACCGGATCGGCGAGGCGCTCAAGAGCCGACACCCCGCACTCCGCCTCTCGGCCGTCATGGCCCGGCTGGCGATGAAAGAACCGAAGGAGGTCGTTCCCGCGTTGGTCGAGCTGTTTCAGGAGTCCCCCGACTACTTCTGGTGCGTTTCCGACGACGTCGCCGCACTGGGACAAAAGGCCCGGCAACTGTCGCCATTTTTGCGCCGCCAGTTGACGAGTGACAATAGTATGCTGTACCTGGCCGCTCGAAACACCCTGAAAGCAGTTGATCCGGCCGCGCTCAAGGGCGTTTGGCCAATCGCCGACCTGGAGCCGCTCGCCCTGTCCGAGAAGGAGCTGGAGCGCTGCTGGCAGGAACTCGCCGACCGCGACCAGGCCAAAGCCTACCTCGCCGAGTGCCGGCTGATTCGCGGCGGCGACCGGGCTGTCGCATCGCTCAGTCAACGACTGCTGCCAGCGGTGTCGGTCGAGCGCGAGAAACTTGCTCGCCTCCTCGCCGACCTGGAGAGCAAACGGTTCGCCGAGCGAGAGCGAGCAGCCGGCGAATTGCAAAAACTTGGCCACCTGGTCGAACCGGCTTTGCGGAAGCTCCTCGATGACAAGCCGCCGCTGGAGCTGCGCCGCCGCGTGGATGTGCTTCTCGAACGGCTCGATCCGATGCGCTGTCCACAGCGGCTGCGCGAATGGCGTGCGGTCGAGGTACTCGAACACATCGGCTCGGAGGCGGCACGCGAACATCTCCGTAAGCTGGCTGGCGGCGCTACCGGCGCCCCTCTTACGCAGGATGCGAAAGCTGCTCTGGAGCGATACGGGAAGTGACCTGCTAGCAGGACGTGTCCGTGTCCCTTTAGCCGCGAGCCTCTGACGCGCTCGCCAGAGGCTCGCGGCTAAACGATCAGACCAGGGAATTGATGCAGAACGTGAAGACGAAAGACGGTGTGGCCCGCCTTGATCCTGTCACCTTCCTTCAACTCAATCATCTCCACGCGCAGACCGTTGACATGGGTGCCGTTACGGCTGCCGAGGTCCATGAGCCGGCAGTGCGGCGGATTGATCTCGACCAGAAAGTGAACGCGCGAAAAGTAGCGATCGAGGTCCGATAGCCGTAAATGAGCGCGGCGGGAGCGGCCGACCAGGAAACTGATACTTCCCTGGAACGTGAATGTCTGACCCTCGAAAGGGCCTGCTGTCACCTGCAATACGACCTGCATGGAGTCTCTGTACCCGATATGGCGACTGCCGCGAAGACCTGTATGGTAACTATAAGTCGCGTTTTCGCCGGGATCAAACACGAGAGAACCCGCCGATGATCGTTTCGTCTGCACCGCCGCGTCTCGTGCCGGACCGTGCCTTCCCGCCCTACTCGTTCGTCCCCGGCCGATTTCCCCATCCGCTCAGCGATCCCGACGGCCACAGCCACGGTCAACCGCACACGGTTCCCGCTCCGCTGGACATCAATGACTGGCACGCCAACGCCGACTATCTGTTCGGCATCGATCTCTTCAATCATGGCTATTACTGGGAGGCGCACGAGGTCTGGGAGGGGCTGTGGCATGCGTGCGGCCGTTCGGGCATCCTCGGCGATTACCTCAAAGGGCTGATCCAGATGACGGCGGCCGGCGTCAAGGTGCGCCAGGGAATCCCGCGCGGCGTGGCCAGCCTGGGCGAGGGTGCGGCAGCGCTGTTTCAGAACGCCCGCGATGCTCTGGGCGAGCAAAGGCGCTTCCTCGGACTCGACGTCGAGACATTGCTGGCCTTTGTCCGCGAGTTGGCCGACCATCCCGAGCGCGACGGCGGCGCGCCCGATAGCCCGGTCGAGCGAGTTTTCTCTCTGGTCCTGGTGCCGCAAGGAGACGAGCCATGAACCGGGCCGAACAGTTGCTGGTCTGGTGGCTTCGCCTCTGTGCCGCTGTGCTGATGCTGGCCGCGGTTGCTGTCTTCTTGCCCTTTCACACCATGCAGACGATCAACAATGCGCTGGGTCTTGCGGAACTGCCCGAGACGCCCCTGGTCAACTATCTGACGCGCTCCGCGTCGGCCCTCTACGTCTACCAGGGTCTGTTGTTGCTGTTCCTGTCGTTCGACGTCCGCCGGCACGAACTGCTCATCACCCTCGTTGCCTGGGCGAATATCGCCTTCGGCGTCTTCATGCTGGTCCTCGATTCCGTCGTCGGCATGCCCTGGTTCTGGACCGTCGTCGAGGGTTCCTCGATCCTCTCGGTCGGTGTCGTGGTGCTGTGTCTGCGCCGGTATGGTGCGTGATGGGGGCTTGCGGGACGGTGTCTTGAGGGATACTCTTGAGACTCATCTTCACCCATCCGGAGGACCCGTCATGATGCGTTCCCTTGTCTCCTCACTCGCGGTCGCGCTGCTCGCCTCGGCCGCGCCGGCCGCGGAAGCGCCAGCCGTTCGCGAATTCCGCATTCAGAAAGCCGGCGACACGACCTACTTTCACCTCAAGCTCGCGTCGCCGCGAAATCTGTTGACCGACACGAACACGCGCAATCGTTGGAACCCCTGGGGCACCACCGATGCCCTGCTCGATCCGCGTCTGCTCTCGGCCGACGGCAAGATCCAGCAGATCTACCAGCGGCGCGAAGGAGAGCAGGGGCGAGTCCGTCGTGAGGTCTCCGCTCCCGACGATGAGCAGCCGCCGAAAGAGGCACAACCTCGGCCGATGCCGCGCGTTTCCGTGCCGGTCGATGGCCTGGAGTTCGTCGGCAAGGTGCAGGGGACGGACGAACTCAAGTTGACGTTCGTCTATCCGCGCGCCAGCCGGCTCGACCGTATCCTGCCGGCCTCGCGCCGCGGCCGTGCCGAACACGTCCGCTGGGAAGAGGCCACGCTGACGCTCGATGTCAGCAAGGCGAAGGAAGTGGCGCTGCCGGCTGAGGCAAAGGAACGGCGCGAAGGGCCGCGTCCGAAGAAAACGACCCAGCCTCCTGTCCGCGATGACCTCGAAGGATTGTGGGCCTCAGCCCAGGTCGATGCGCTGGCGGCCCTGTCGGCACAGGTCAACGACTTCGGCTTCTACAGCTTCGCCAGCGAGGCGACGGCCCGGAAATACTTCGTCCCCGCTCTGTTCACGCAGACCGGGACCGCGCCGAACTGGCGCAACCGTCCCGGGGGCGGCGTGCCGCTGCTCGACCGCGACTTCAACAGCCTTTATGACACGACTACCGGCGCTGCCGCCATTGCCGAATCGCTCGCCCTGCGACGCATGGCCGGCGTCTTCGGCCCCGACGATCAGAAGCGGACCATCGACATCAAGAACGTACAGGGCATCGACGTGGCCGAGCATCCCTGGGAAAAGATGATGGCCGGCAAGAAGGCCGCCGACGAGCCGCTCGCGAAGATGGTCCCGCACGACAACTACTACGTCGGCTTCAAGAGCATGCGTGCCTTCAACGAGTTGAGCGATCTGCTCGACGAGTGGGGCAGCGGACTGAACAACGCCTGGCAAGCGACCAGTCGCGATTATCGCCTCAAGCAGCGCTACGAACAGCAACTGTGCCTCCGCAGTACAACCCTCGGCCGCACACTCGGGCCACTCGTCATCAAGGAGTTGGCGCTCACCGGGAGCGACGCCTACCTGCGCGAAGGCAGCGACGTCACCATCATCTTTCACGTCAACAACAAGGGCCTGTTCCTCGGCGGCGTCGATGCCTTTCTCAAGGAGGCCCGGCAAAAGTTCGGCGACTCCCTGACGGAAAGCAAATCGACTCATCTGGAAATCCCCATCGAGAGCTACGTCACTCCCCAGCGCGAGGTCAGTTGTCATCGGGCCGTGTTCGACGACTACATCGTCTACTCCAACTCGCCCGTTGGCCTGCGGCGAGTGCTGGACTGCTACAAGGGCAAGAGCAAACGGCTGAGCGAAGTACTGGATTTCCAGTACATGCGGACCATCTTCCAGGCCGACGACAAGGGCGAGGATGGCTTCGTCTTCCTGTCGGACGCCTTCATTCGCCAGCTGGTCGGTCCGGCCAGCAAGATCAAGGAGAAGCGCCGCATCGAGGCCTTGACGTCGCTGTACATGATCGCGCATGGGGCGCTGTTCACGGCCTGGGAGACGGGCAAGATGCCCGTCGCTCATCGCGACGTGCTGGCCGGGGCGAACCTGAAGCCCCGGGAAGTGCCGATGCCGGAGGGGAAGCCGGCCGCGTGGGACGCGACCCGGCAACTCGCCCTGTCGGACGCCTACAACACCATCCACTTCGCGACGCCGCTGGTCGAACTGCCCATCGACAAGGTGACCGAGGGCGAGTCCCGGCAATACGATCAGTTTCGCCGCGAGTACCTCGGCCTGTGGCGACAGTATTTCGATCCCATCGGCCTGCGTTTCAGCCTGAAAGAAGGCCAGATCAAGCTCGATACCTACATTCTGCCGCTGGTGCAGAACAGCCAGTACAACGAACTGCGCCGCGTCACCGGAGATGGGACAGTCAGCCTCGACGTCGGCGCCATCGGCCCGGCGACGATCTTCCAGTACATGATGCACCTGTCGCCGGCCGTGCAGCGGCGCGAGGAACTGCTGGGCTTCGGGCGCGGCCGCGGCGAGATGGACCTCGGCACGCTGCTGGCCTGGGGACTCGATCCGGTCGGCAAGTGGGCGATGGTGCGCCTCGATGACAGTCCGGTTTACGGCAAGCTTCTCGACCTGATGGAGAAGGCCGAGCGCGGCGACGGCGTCGATACGGAGGACATCGCCCGGCAAGTGTTCGACATGCCAATCGTCGTCGGCATGGACGTGAAGAACCCGCTGACGTTCGGCATGACGCTGGCGACGGTGCGGCTGAGCGTCCTGAAGTCGCTGCCGGGCGGAATCACATGGGAGCCGCAGGAGAAGCCGTACAAGGACGTGCCGATTGTGTGCGTCAAGCCGTCACCCGCCGCGCTGGCTCCTATCCTCGGGGAACGCGAGCGGCCCGGACGCAAACGGTTTCAGCCGGCCTTCTACTATGCGATGCTCGATGGTGCGTTTTACCTGACGCTCAACGAAAAGATGCTGCACGATCTCATCGATCAGGCCGAGGCCCGCAAGAAGGGAGAGGCGAAGACGGTCGAGGTCAACAGTTCGCTGTATGTCTCTCCGTCCGCGGCCAAGGTGGCGGGCGAACTGGTCCGCCGCTATCTCGAGAACCAGATTCACGAGCAGGCGCTGGCGAACGAGCCGATCTGGTATGCCCTTCATCGCTGCGGCGTGATCCGCGAGAAGGAGAAGGCGGCGCTGACTGCCTATCAGTATCTCGGCTACGTTCCGGCCAGCCCCGACGGCTCAACTTACAGCTACGACGCCGCGAAGGATGAGGTGAGCAATGAGCGGCACGGATCGCTGCGCAAGCCGACGCCGCAGAAGACACTCGCGGAGGGATCGCCGGTGACGCGCGTGCTGGATCAACTGCGCTCGGCCCGCGCCGATCTGCGCTTTCGTGAGGATGGCATTCACACCGTCCTGACCATCGAGCGGCAGAAGCCGGCGAAGTAACCTCTTCGCCGCTTGCGGCTTGGCGGTTTGAACCCGCTAAGCCGCAAGCGGCAAAGACAGAAGCGGATCGCTAGAATAGCCCGGCGACGCCATATCATCTCATCTCAAGGAGGAAGTCATGTCGCGCCGGGAACTGCCATTGCTGCTCGTGTGCTGTCTCTTCTTCCCCCCGGCTCGCGCCGCCGATTCTTTCAAGGTCCGCGAGTTGCGCGTCCAGAAGGTGGGCGACGTCACCTATTTCCACGTTCGTCTGATGCCCTCCGGCGAGACAACGATTGTGGAGGGCCGCCTCGTTTCTCCGGATGGAAAGGCCCGCCACATTTACCTCCGATCCGCATTTCCCAACATCCCGAGCGCTGCGGAGACCGAGAAGAGCGAAGACAAAACAGCACCGGCGAAGCCCCGCGAGCCGGTTCCCGTCGAGGGACTGGAATTCGTCGGCAAGGTGCAGGGCCAGGACGAGATCAAAGTGATTCTCCTCTATCCAAACAACCAGCCGGCGGAACTCGAACGCTCCGGACGGCAGCGGAAAGCCTCTTCCGCGCCCTGGAGTGAGGCGAACCTCACGCTCGATCTGCGGAAAGCGAAAGAGATCGCGCTCCCCAAAGAAGCGAAGGCACGCCAGGAGAAGCAGGCATCGAAGAGACGATTTGAACATCCCGTCCGCGACGATCTCGAAGGACTCTGGGCCGAGGCTCAGGTGGCCTACTTTACGAGCCAGCACCCCGTGGGCGGCAACTTCGGCTTCTACGGTGTCGCCGCTGAGGCCACGGCCCGGAAGTACAAGGTCCCCAATCGCGTCATCCCCGAGGGTACGGTAGCCGACAAGGTGCCGAGGTCCGTCACGGAAGAGAAGGATGGCCGGCTGGTGACGCGGACTGTGTACGAAACGGTTTATCGCTCGATCGGCAGCCGCAAGGAGAACGATGCCGGCCTGCGACGGCTCTACGACATGACGACCGGCACCGCCGCCATTGCCGAGTCGCTCGCCCTGCGGCGAATGAATTGCGTCGCCGCCAAGGAAGACGGCAAGCGGACGGTCGATATCAGTAAGGTGCCGGGCATCGACGTCGCCGAGCATCCCTGGGAAAAAATGATGGCCGGAAAGAAGGCCGCCGATGAACCGCTCGCCAGACTGATCCCGCACGACAACTACTACCTGCATTTCAAGAACGTTGGCAAGTTCCTCGACCTGAGCGACCTGATCGGCCAATCCTCCCTGTTCCAGAACCGCGACTTCCGCATCAAGGAACGCTATTTCGAGCAACTCTGTCTCCGCAAGGGATCGCTCGGCCGCCGCGCGGGATCGCTACTCCTCAAGGGCGTCGCCGTCACCGGCAGCGATCCGTATCTGCGCGAAGGCTCGGACGTCACCATCGTCTTTCACGTCGCCAATAAGGACCTCTTCCTCGCGGGCCTCAAGCAGTCCCTCGACAGCGCCCGCAAGAAGTATGGCGACGATCTCAAGGAGACGAAGAGCGAACACCTGGACATCCCCATCAACAGCTTCGTCACACCGCTGCGCGAGGTCAGCCTTCATCGCGCCGTCGTCGATCATTACGTCATCTTCTCCAACTCGGCTGCCGGACTGCGCCGCGTTCTCGACGCGCACAAGGGCAAGATCAAACGGCTGAGCGAGGCACTGGATTTTCAGTACATGCGGACCGTCTTTCGCGCGGACGACAAGGACGAAGACGGCTTCCTGTTTCTGTCCGATGCGTTCATTCGCCAGCTTGTCGGACCGGCGAGCAAGATCAAGGAAAAACGCCGGCTCGAAGCGCTGACGTCGTTCTACATGCTGACGCATGGGGCGCTGTTCACGGCCTGGGAGACGGGCAAACTGTCGGATTCGCATCGCTCGACCGTTGCGGGCGCGAACCTCAAGAGCGAGGAACTGCCGATGCCGGAGGGCAAGTCCGCTGTCTGGGACGCGCGCTGCCAGGCCGCTCATTCGGAGGCGTACAACACCATTCACTTCGCCACGCCGCTGATCGAACTGCCGATTGACAAAATCTCGCAGGCCGAGCAGGAACAGTACAATCGCTTCCGCCTCGAATACCTCGACCTGTGGCGGCAGTATTTCGATCCGATCGGCATGCGTTTCAGCATCGGCGACAAGCAGGTCAAGGTCGAGACATATATCCTGCCGCTGGTGAAGAATAGCAAGTACGACAGCCTGCGCCGCTTCAGTGGCGGCGGCACTTTTAGCCTCGATCCGAGCAATCTATCGCCGGAGACGCTGTTTCAATTCCTGATGCACATGTCGCCCAACGTCAAGGATCGCACCGGCCTGCTGGGAGAGGAGGGCGCGACGATCGGACTCAATCCCACCGATATCCTGCTGGGCGCGCTCGGCCCCATCGGCAGTTGGGTACTGGTGCGCGTCGATGACAGCCCCGTATTCAGCAAGATGATCGAACTGGCGGAACGGGCCACGCGCAATGAGGCCATCGACAGCGACGAACTGATGCGGCTGGCGTTCGAGTTGCCGTTCGTCCTCGGCGTGGACATCAAGAACCCGCTGACGTTCGCCGCGACCCTGGCAATGATCCGCACCGAAATGACGCTGGCGCTGCCGGGTGGTGTGACTTGGCAACCACTGGAAAAGCCTTACAAGAATGTGCCAATCGTCCGCGTTCAGGCCAGTGCCGCTGTCACGCAGCAACTGCTCGACCTCGCTGGCAAGGAGGGACGCAAGCGATTCCAGCCGGCCGTCTATTATGCCATGATCGATGGTGGGTTTTACCTGGCACTCAACGAAAAGATGCTGCACAGTCTCGTCGGTCAGATGGAGGCGCGCCAGAAGGGAGAGGCAAAGAGCGTGCCGGTCAACACCTCGCTCTATCTGTCGCCCGCCGCGGCGAAGGAGTCCGGCAAGCTGCTGCGGATCGGTCTGGAATCGCGGACAAACCAGAAGGCGCTGGAGAACCTGCCGCTGTGGTACACGCTCCATCGCTGCGGCGTGGTTCCGGAGAAGACGGGGATGCAGGACGCCGCATATCGCTACCTCGGCTTCGTGCCGGTCAGTCCCGATGGAGCGCCGTATCGCTACGACGCATCCCGAGACGAGGTTGTCAACGAGCGGCACGGATCGGCGCGCAAGCCGACGTTGCAGAAGACGTTGGCGGACGAGACCCCGCTGGCGCGGGTGCTGGAGCAACTGCGTTCCGTGCGTGCCGATCTGCGCTTCCGCGAGGACGGCATCCACACCGTTCTGACGATCGATCGACAACCGAAGAAGAAGTGACTTCGTTCCAGGGTCTGCCTGGGAACGAGGAGGGAGAATCCATGATCCGCAGGGCTGCGTTTGCTCTCTCTCTGCTGGTCGCCGCCACGGTGCAGGCGAAACCGAACGTTATCCTGATTGTGGCCGACGATCTGGGTTACGGCGACCTCGGCTGTTACGGCCAGAAGAAAATCCGCACGCCCTCGCTCGATCGTCTCGCCTCGGAGGGCATGCGCTTTACGCAGTTCTACGCCGGTTCTCCGGTGTGCGCGCCGTCGCGCTGCTGTCTGATGACCGGCAAACATGGCGGACATGCCTACATTCGCGACAACAAGGCGACGCCTCCCGAGGGACAGCAACCGCTCGCTGCCGGCGAGGCAATGCTGACCGAACTGGTCAAGCGACAGGGGTATGTCACCGGCGCCATCGGCAAGTGGGGGCTGGGCATGTTTGGCACCGAGGGCGATCCGCTCAAGCGCGGGATCGACTTCTTTTTCGGCTACAACTGCCAGGCCCACGCCCACAATCACTATCCGCGCTTCCTCTATCGCAACGACAAGCGATTCGATCTGGAAGGCAACGACGGCGGACGCACCGGCAAGCAGTTTTCCCACGATCTGTTCGAGAAAGAGACGCTTTCGTTCGTCCGCGCGAACCGGGACAAACCCTTTTTTCTCTTCCTGCCGTACATCATCCCGCATCTCGCTCTTCAGGCGCCGGACGACGCGCTGGCCGAGTACAAGGGCAAATGGCCCGAGACACCCTACGATGGTAAGAAGGGAGGCTATCAGGCACACGAGACGCCTCGCGCCGCTTATGCCGCCATGATCACGCGCATGGACCGCACCGTCGGGCGCTTGCTCGAGCTGCTCAAGGAACTGAAGCTGGAAGAGAACACGATCGTGCTGTTCTCCTCGGACAACGGCCCGGCCACGCAGGGATACGCCGGGACCGACACCGAGTTCTTTCGCTCGGCTGGGGCCTTGCGCGGTTACAAGGGCGAAGTCTACGAGGGCGGTATGCGTGTGCCGCTGATCGTCCGCTGGCCGGGCAAGATCAAGGCCGGCACCGTCAGCGATCACATCGCCTACTTCCCCGATCTGATGCCGACGCTGCTGGAGTGCCTCGGCGCTGCCGACGCCTCACCCAGGGGCATTGATGGGCTGAGCTTCGCGCCCGCGCTCCTGGGCAGGGAGCAGAAGCAGCACGAGTTCCTCTACTGGGAGTTTCCCAGTTATGGCCATCAGCAGGCCGTGCGGCTGGGAGACTGGAAAGGACTGCGGCGAAACCTGAACAAGGGCCAGATCAAGACCGAACTGTACAACCTGAAAGAAGATGTGGGCGAGAAGCAGGATGTCGCCGGCAAACATCCGAACATCGTCAAGCAGATCGAGACGATCTTGAAAGCGGAACACACGCCGTCGAAGTTGTTCCCACTCAAGACGATCGACGCGGGCCGGTCGTGATCCGTGGTGCAGGCGGCTCGCCTGCTCTTTGGGCAAAGAG
>JBBSDR010000057.1:0-12574 GCA_038240465.1 Gemmatales bacterium | reverse complement strand
TGGGACAGATGGGGCGTCGGCGGAGGGGGTACTCAGCGGCTCAGCCGCACTCCAAGAATCCAGTCCTCGAATAAAAGAGCTTACTGCTCCCAACGTCCCGCCGCGAGTCGTCCTCGAGGTTGCTTCTGTCCCACCGGGTAGTTCACCTCTTGCCGGTCGCCTTAAGACGGAAGTGCCGGTGGAACAGAAGCAAGCTCGAGGACGACTCGCGGCGGAAGGATGGGAGCAGAAAGCTCAGTTATTCGAGGACTGGATTCTTGGAGAGCCGCTGAGCCGCTGAGTACCCTCTCCGGCGACGCCGCATCTGACCCAACCTGCTCTTGTGCGGGAAGGATGTTCAAGCGACAATCTCCGAGCAAGAAAGGAAAGGAACCTGGCATGCCGCGCGCTGTTCACACCTATCCGGATGACTGGACGCTGGCCGATCTGCTGGAGCAACTCGGCCACATCGATCCGAAGCGCGTTCGCATGACCCCTCTGCCGGGAACCGCGACCGAGAAGGACGTGATCCAGATCGAGCGTCGCGAAAACCGCCTTTGCGAACTCATCGACGGTGTCCTCGTAGAGAAGATCATGGGGTTCCGCGAAGGCTACCTGGCTTCAAAACTGGGCCGGATCATCGGAAACTTCGTCGATACCCACGATCTTGGCATCGTTGTCGGGGCTGATGGCACGGTGCGTCTGATGAAGGGCCTGGTCCGCATTCCCGACGTGAGCTTCGTCTCGTGGAACCAGTTGCCCTCGCGGACCGTGCCGGACGGACCGATTCCCGATCTGGCGCCGGACCTCGCCGTCGAAGTCCTGAGCAAGGGCAACACACCTGGCGAGATGCAACGGAAGCTCAAGGAGTATTTCCTCGCCGGGGTGCGCCTGGTTTGGTTCATCGACCCGCGAACGCGCACGGCCGAGGTGTTCACCAGTCCCGACGAATCGACGCTGGTGCGGGAGCGGCAGTCGCTCGAAGGCGGCGAGGTGCTTCCCGGATTCAGCCTGCCGTTGACGCAACTCTTTGAACGGCTCGCCCCGCCATCAGGCAAGAAAGAGTCAAAGAAACGCGGCAAGAAGTGAAGGCTCAGCAGCAAAACTCTTCAAGGGTTCCTTTCTCTCCTGTGACATCACGCGGCGTCGCCGTCGCGATCAAACAAATTTGGCTCTTCCCTTGGGATCGCGGCTGCGTAGACGAAACGTCGGCCCTTCTTCTTCTTCGACACCTTGCCTTCCCCAATCGCGCGCTTGAGCCATGCCTTCATCTGCTGGGGCAAGATTTCAAGTTCGTTGGCGATTTCAGAAAGTTCTTTCTCGCCCGGCTCCTGATGAAGGTGCTGGAGCAGCAAAGGGAGGCACCGGCTGTAACAAGTGTCGGCCTTCGCAACGACCGGAGCCGCCGCCACCGGCGCGGGAGACGGAGCCAAAGGTGTAATTGCCAGGGTCGGCGTCGCGTCCGGTTGAGAGCGCTGTTCCGCCGGGGCCGTCGCGCCTCCGTCCGGGGCTTTCTGAGCGACAGCCGATTCGGCTAGTGAAATGGGCTGGAGCAGGTCCGAGGGTAGAGGGACTGCCCGGCTGAATACCTCTCCGACGTTCCCCTTCCAGAACTCCTCTTCGGGAAACGGCAGCGCGCCCCTCCCGCGAAGATCGCGCCATCCCCCCTCTGGGTTATGGGCCACGCGGACGAATACGGGAACAGAACCCGAACCCGCCCGGTTCTGAGCGCATTGCTCAACCGCTCCAGCCCAGGTGCCGCCTTCCCCTGTCGTGAAGCGAACGACCAGTCCGTAATCGGCAAGAGCGTAAATATGCTTGTTGCGTCCCATCGCCCTGCCGACGGTAAAGCCCGACTCCGGTTCGTAGGGACTGACCAGGGTAAGCACATCTCGACGAATCCATTCCTTGGCTTCGCGCGAAGTCGCGGCTCGATCGAGCCGGTCTGCCAGGACGGCAACGGCACCACCGCCAGCATCCAACGCCGCCGACACGGCTGCCTGATCGACTCCCCGAGCCCCGCCCGAGATGACTTGCACGCCCGCACCCGCGCAGCGCTCAGCAACTCGGCGTGTAAAAGCGAGGCCCTCCTCATCGATGTCGCGCGAACCAACGACCGCCAATCCTCCACGGGAAAGGCGGGACACGTCACCAGCCCCATACAACAGCGCCGGGGCTGCGGAGCGGAGGTTGCGCCGCAGATGCTCTGGATAGCAATCCTCGCCCCGGCTCATCACCCACAGTCCCAGGCGTTGCCAGCGTTCCAGGGCCGCGGCCAACTGCACCCCTCGGCTCAGCAAAGCGCGGACGCGCTCTGCCGACGGAAGTCCAACTTCGCCGGCGGGAAACAGTTCGTCAGACGCCTCGACCAGATCGGCCGGCCGTCGGCCTTGCCGCCCCAACCACAAGGCGACGAGATTGTATTCGCGTAAGGTCAGGGGCTTCGCCCCGCCGCCCTCTTTGGCAAAGGTTCCGCACAGCAGCAGCACCACCTGCGTGTCCGGGTGGACAGTCTCAGGGGCCAATGGGGTTGTGAGCATCGCGACCTACCTCATCAGCGGTTCGCGGCCAGGGCGAGAGGGAATACGGCCTTGCTGCCTGCCTCGCGCAGCAAAGCAGCCACGACAGTAAACGTCCAGCGGGAATCCACGATATCATCGACCAGCAGCACCGGATCGACGATCCCTGTCCAGGGATTGATCCGGAAGGCCCCATCCCGATTATGAGCCTGCTGCCAGCTATTTTCCATCTCCTTTTGCGGCCGGGTTGCATGCACCTTTTGCACCACAGGGACGAACGGCAGAAACAGACGGGCCGCCAACCTGCTCGCCAGATCGGGAACAAGCGCCGCGTGAGTCAGCGAGGACACACACGTCACCCAGGTCGGGACGGGATCCGGCCGCAAGCCGTGGACGAGTCCGGCCAGCGCCTCCGCCAGTTCATCCGATTGTGTTCTGTTCTTCAATGGGTGAAGGAAAAGTCTGATGAAAGCCCGTGAACTCAGGACACTTCGCTCGTGTTGATTTTGCGCAAGAACAGTTAGACACGCAGGAGGTTGTCAGCCGCTGCCATAACCAATCTGGCGAATTTCCTCCGCCAACTCCGCGAGTGATCGCTCCGGATTCAACTCCCGAACGAGTTCCTCGTTCAACGGCCGATGCTCGAAGACCCAGCGCACTGCGGGAAGGTTGAGCTTGTGGGGCTGATAATACGACTCCGCCCATGCATGATACGTCTCGGGTCGGCCATCGTAATCCGAGAGCAGAAACGCAGAGCCATCAGGGTCAGCTAGTTCCGGAAAGTCGATCCGCCCGTGTTGCCATGCCGAGTCCGAATGGTTCCGCCAGATGCAAAAGGTAATGTTCTGCCACCAGCTTGAGTGCATGGCAGCGAGGCAGTCAGCGAACTCGGAGGGGATGTCGTCCAACACGCCGGGGAACACCCTGGGCGGACGCTCCGCGTACGGGGACATCTCGTACTCGTGTGCGAAACCACGAATCAAGCACCCCGCCCGGCCAAAGATCGCATGCAGATCGTCCCCAGAGCCGTTCCGCATCGATCCAATAGAGACGCTGTCGTCCGGCAACAGGTCCGTCTCGAATGAGTAATAGCGGTCCTGCCACTCGGGCATGATGATCGCGTCCAGCATCGCCATCGACTGGAAGACGTCTCGCAACTGAGCCACGTCGGGCAACAGGCTGAGGTCGCGAGTGGAGATCATCTTCGAGCGCCTCCATACTGCCGTGAGCCGGCAGGCTCATCCACTCAACCTGTTTGTCCAACCAGAGAGTTCGCGGACACGGTTGTCTCTCCGTTCAGGCGGTTCCGTAGAACGCTTCAGCGATCAGGCCAGTTCGCTGACGCACCAACTCCACGATAGCATCGACCTCAGCCGCCGCCAACGCCGACACCGACGCCTCTGCCGGACGCCGCGCCACCGTGTAGACCTGCACCAGCTTGATTCGCCCGCCCGCCTTGATGATGTCATTGAGCCGCGCGCAAAACGCCTCCAGCTCCGCCGGCGAAGGTGGCTCGTTCTCCATTTTCAGGAACATCGCCTGAATCACGATCGGCGTCATTCGGGCGGCGAAGGTGATGTTCTCCAGGACGCGCTGAAACGGAATCGTCGTCCGGTCGATCGTGTGATAGTACTCGTCCGTTCCCGCTTCGAGTTTGGCCCAGATCTCGCCGTTGTGAGCCAGCAGCAGCTCCAGGCCGTGCTGCACGCCAGGTTTGTGAAACTGCGTCGCGTTGGTAATCAGCACCAGCTTGACCGCGTCCAGGCCGCGACGCTCCTTCACCGCCGCCACTGCCTCAACAATGGCGTCGAACTGCGGACACGTCGTCGGCTCGCCATCGCCGGAAAAGGCGATGTCGTTCAGCCGACGCAATGGTTCCGGCGTCGCGCGAAAGCGCTCGTCCTCGAAGAGCGTGCCGCTGGTGACGTGGTCGAGCAGGTCTTCCAACTCGGCCAGCAGGACGGGCAGTTCCACGTCGCGCGGTCCGCCGGGCGTGGTGCGGTCTACCTGACAGTAGACGCAGTCGAAATTGCAGATCTTGTCGGGATTGAGATTGATGCCGATGCTGACGCCCTTGCTACGGCGCGAGACGACGGCATAGACATAGCGGTTGTCGGCGAAACGGCGCCGATGGTCCTGGTGAATCGTCAGAATCCGATCCGGCATCAGGAGAGGACCTCGACCTGGGTATGTTCGTCGAGCGTGATACTCGACAGCTCACCGTTATCCTTGGTGAAGTGGACGGCGATGAGGATGATGTCGTCCTCAGGAACACGATCGGTCGCCAGTCCGGTCGCCAGGTGGTTCAGCGTCCGGAACTTGCCCTCGACGGGCGCCTTCCAGGTAGCCGTGCTGCCGACGCGCACCTGCTGGATGATGCGAATGCGCTGGCCGGCCTTGAGGCCCAGCAGGAGTTTCGACAGCGCGGGCGAGATAACTCGCGTCGAGGAACGGAGAGAGGCTTCGCTCACGGAATATCTCCCTGATCGGAGTGCAAACGGCGGATCTGTTGAGCATGATAGAGAGCATGCCGGTGAATGTCTCGCACTCACTCCGCGCGTGTGCGCCAAACCCCGCGCCGACGCCTCCCGTTCCTCTCACTGCTGCTTCAGTTCCCTCCCCTTCAGCGAACGTTGTTTGCCGAAGTACTGATTGCATCCCCGTTTTTTCAGCCTAATTCGTTCGCATGAACAGCAGGGCAAGCAGCAGTGCAATCGCCACGATCAACAGAGCGCCGACGCCGAAGAGCAGCTGACGAGTATTGTTCGCCGCTTCCGGATCGGCCGTCTTCACGGGATGAGCTATCGGTACAGCGACAGGCGGTTTCGCCACACGGGCCGGCACCGGCGCGGGGAGCGCAACGGGGCGAGGCGGCACTACAGGGTGAATCGGAGGGGCTACCTGGACCGCAAGGAACGCTTCAAGAGCCTTGCCGGCATCGGCAGGCGTCGGATAGCGCATGGCGGGGTCCTTCGCCATCATCTTCGCCAGGACTGCTTTGAGAGGAGCCGCGTAAGGAGCCGCGCCGAGTTCGGGCGCGGGCGGCATTTCCGTCGCGTGCTTCGTCAGCTTCTGCACCATGTTCTTGTCCGGGAACGGCACGCGGCCGGTCAGGCACTGATAGAGGATGCAGCCGAGGCTGTAGATATCGGAACGGACATCGGCGGCGTGGCTATTACGGCTCTGCTCGGGTGCCATGTAGTCCGGCGTGCCGAGGAGAACGCCATCGGTGGTCAGGTCGGCGTTGGGCAGGCCCTCCTCGTCGAACAAAGCGCGGCCCAGGCCGATGTCGAGCAGCTTGACGGTGAACGGCGGGCCATCGCTTCCCGGACCGGGCGGCAACGCGACCAGCATCAGATTGGCGGGCTTCAGGTCGCGGTGAACCACTCCCTTCTCGTGGAGGTGTTGCAGCCCTTGCAGCGCCTGATGCACGATGCGAACCGCTTCGAGAGGAGGCAGCTTGCCCCTGGCCGCGAGGCGTTCTTCCAGCGTCTCACCTTCGAGATACTCCATGGCGATGTAGTGCAAATCCTCGCAGGCGCTGGCGTGGAAGGTGCGGACGACGTGCGGATGATCCAGTTGCAAGGCGAGTCGAGCCTCGCGCTGGAAGCGAGCGAGGCAATCCGGCTGCTTCGCCTTCGAGGGCGGCAGGATCTTGACGGCGACGGGCATGCCGAGCTTGTGCGTCGCCCGGTAGACGCCGGCCATGCGGCCGGTGCCGATGCGTTCGAGCAGTTTGTAGTCGTCGAGGAAGAAACGGACGTTGCCGCGCAGGATGCCATCGGCCTGAAACCGCGTCAGTTTATCGTGTTCGACGAGCCAGTTCGCGAACCCTTCGGGCAGCGCCGCGGCGCCGGTCTCGCTCCGGGCTTGCTTGCGCAGATCGGACACCTCGGTTTCCGACAGCAATTTGCTGCGGACGACGTTTTCGCAGAAGGCGTTCAGGTCGGAGGGACTCATGGGCTGAAGCTCCAAAGGGTTCGAGGGCAGGTGCCGCGAGCCGAGCGGCACTTCTTCGATCCGGCTCGGCTCGCAACACCTACTTTGCCGGGGGTGGAACGCGGAGGATGTAGACGGTGCCGTTGCCGTTGGCTGTCGCCGCATAGCTGCCGTCCGGGGTGACGGCGAGGTCGTTGATCTGGCCGGGGAGCCGCCAGTGCAGCCTCGGCTTCTGGGGATCGCCGAACATCTTCAGCTTCTTCAGTTCGGCTTCATTGAGAATGTCCCACAATTCACTCGCGCCGTTACGGCAAGAAGTCATCACGGAACGGTTACCTGCGAACCGAGCCGACGTGAGATAGCCCGCCAACGGACCGGGGTAGGTGACGAAATGTGGGGTTTGTCCGCTCACGTCCCACACGCCGCAGGTCCCTTGAGAACTCGTGAGGAGCAACTTGCCGTCCGGCGAGAAAGCGAGCCTGCCTTCCACTTCGCGCTTCAAGGACGCGCGTCGCCGAGGCTCGCCATCGCTTAAATCCCATAGATGCACGTTGCCTTTCGTCGTCCCGGCGGCCAACGTCTTGCCGTCCGGCGAGAAAGCAGCGTCGCTGGCCGGATCCTCGCCGGGCACTTCCAGAACGTGCCGCCGCTTCGGCTCCTTGCCCGTCACATCCCAGAGGAACCGGACTCTCAACGGCTTGCCCCCCTCATCGAACCGGACGCCCTGCGTCAACAAGGATTTGCCGTCAGGAGAGCATTGCACTTCGTGGCCAGTCCTGTCGCCGCGGATCGCGGGCCGTTCGACGGGTTCGGCGCCGGTCAGGTCCCAAAGGGTGACTCCCTGGTCGCCGTAGCCGGTGGCCAGCAACTTGCCGTCGGCACTCAGGTCGAATTGGCCGATGGGGTTCTTCGGGCGGATTACGGCTCGCCGGCGCGGACTCGGACCGCTCAGGTCCCACAACCACACATTTTCATAATCTCCAGTGGCGAGCAGCTTGCCGCCGTCCGCGAAGCGAACGGAAATCGAGGGGATGGCCTCGGCGAGTGGCCGACGTTCGACCGGCTCCTTGCCGGACACGTCCCAGAAGTGAACGGCCCCTCTGTAAGTGACTGTCGTGGTGGCCAGAACGAGCGTCTTCCCGTCAGGCGAAAAGGCCCCCTGCATGCCATCTACGTCGTCCTTGATCTGGCATCGCCGCACGGGTTTGTCGCCGATCAGGTCCCAAAGCACGACACCATCCGCGTTATTGCTTGCAACCCCGGCTACCGTCTTGCCGTCGGGCGAGAAGCAGATCTTCTGCGAGCGCGGATGCACGGGCACCTGGAAGCGTTCCTTCGGCTGGCGTTCGGACACGTCCCAGAAGTAAGTCGAAGTAGCCTCATTTCCCATGTAGTCATGAACAGCCAGGGTCTGGCTATTGGGGAGGAAGGTGAGTCCCCAAGGCTCCCCAGTGTGAGGCCACTTGAACTCTGAGCGTTTGCGTGGCTCCTTTCCGCCGAGATCCACGACGTGAACCGTTTTATCCTCCGTGGCGAAAGCGAGCAAGTGACCGTCGCTCGATACGGTCAAGCCGATTTTGAACCCTTGGGATGAAATTTCGTGGACTGCCTTCGGCTCCTCTGAGGTGATGTCGAAGACCGTGACGGTTTTGCCCTTCCAGGTCGCACAGGCCAATCGGCCGCTGTCAGGGAAGAAGGCAACCTGGGGGAGGTAGTTCTTGTAGAACAGCCGGGGCTTGCGGCCGCGGTCGAGATCCCACAGTGCGACGCCGCCTGCGAGGCCGACGGCCAGTCTGCGGCCCTTCGGGGAAAAGCACACGCTGGCAATCTCACCAGCCTCTGCAGCCACCAGCCTCTCTTTCAGAGCCATTGTCTCAGCGTCCCAGATACTGATGAACTGCTCGGTGTAACAGCAACTCGCCACCAGCTTGCCGTCGGCGCTGTACGACACGCTCCGGGCCTGGCCCCAGTGCCGCTGCCGATGCTCGCCCATCACGGCAACGAGTTCCTTCGGCTGCCAGTCGAAGCGCTCGCTCGCCGGGATCTTCGCGGGATCGAGTTTGAGGATCGCATCAACCGGCGGATCGGTCTTCTTCTTGTCGCCCGGCTTCTCGACGATCTCGAGCTTGTCTCCCGGCTTCAACTCGACGTCGGTGGTCTTCCCGTCCTTG
Source organism: Gemmatales bacterium (assembly GCA_038240465.1). Taxonomy (GTDB): domain Bacteria; phylum Planctomycetota; class Planctomycetia; order Gemmatales; family Gemmataceae; genus JBBRIK01. The sequence continues at coordinate 3,966 of JBBSDR010000057.1, read as the reverse complement.
CTCGTGATGCGAAGGATGATCCCTCCGGCCAGCACGCCGATAACGCCCACCAGCAGGACGGCAGCGGCGACCAGCGGACCGCGGCGAAGGCGCTTCCGCACCGGCTCGAGGACTGGTTTCGGCTGCTCCACCTGAGGCGACTCGGCGGGGGCGGCCTGGTTCAGGTCGCGCTCGATGGCTTGCAGCGCCTCGATCACCGCCTTCGCCACGGGCGGACGCCCGGCGGGATCCTTCGACATCAGCCGCATCACGAGGCCGGATAGCGCCAGCGGCACGGCAGCGTTGAGGACGCGCGGCGGGGGCGGCTCGTGCAGGGCCAGGGCGACCAGCGTGGACATGGTGTCGGCACCCTGAAATGGCTGCACTCCCGTCAGCATGCGATACATCACGCAACCGAAGCTGAACAGGTCGCAACGGCCGTCGATTTTCTCGCCGCGCGCCTGCTCCGGCGCCATGTAGGATGGTGTGCCGACGATGGCTCCGGTCTGCGTCAGGCTACTGTCCTCACCGAGGCCGCGTGCCAGTCCGAAGTCGAGGATCTTGATGCGACCGCTACCTTCCGGCTCGATCCACAGGTTCGCCGGCTTGATGTCGCGATGGATCAGCCCGGCTTCGTGAGCGGCGGCCAGGCCCCGTGCCGTCTGGATCGAGAGCCGCACCACCTGCTTGACGTTCAGCGGGCTGGCTTTCTTGAGCCGATCTTCCAGGCTCATTCCCTTCAGGAAGGGCATGGCCAGATAGGGTACGCCGCGGTCCTCGCCGACCTGGTAAATAGGCACGATGTGATCGTTCTCCAGCAGCGCCGCCGCCTGGGCCTCACGCAGAAACCGCTGCCGGAGCCGGGCGTTGGCCGCGATGGAGGGCAGCATGGTCTTCAGGGCGATCGTCCGCCTGAGCTGGGGATCTTCCGCCTGAAAGACAACGCCCATACCGCCGGCGCCCAGCACCTTGAGAACGCGATAGGGTCCGAGGCGGCCGATCTCGTCCGGTGCCTGCGGAGGAGCGAGGAAGTCGTAGGTCTCCTCCCCGATCTCCGTCCGCTGTCCCGCGCTGGCATCATCGAGAGGAGGCTTCAAGGAATTGACCGATGACAGATCCGAGGTTGCGTCGGGCGAGGGCCGGCATTTGCCGCTCAGACGGGCGATCAATTCGCTGACGCGGGAATCCGGCCGCTCCACCACAGACGACGCCTTCATACTCTCGACGAGAGTGTCGTTCGCCCGCAGGGTGTTCAGGACCGTGACACAGGAGCCGCACGTCTCGACATGCCCGGCCAGACGCTCCACGTCTTCCGTCGATAGTTGTCCGAGCAAGAACTGTTGCAACACGCTCTGATCCGGACAGACGACGACGTTCGACATGGGATGCTCCTTGGCGGCTGGCGCGCGTTGCGCAGCCGAGGACAGCGAGGGTTCCGCAAGAAGAGTATGCGGGAGGAGGAGAAAACCTAACAAGAAGCGAAGGGAATTATCAGTCCAGCAATCCTTGCAGCTCGATCCGCAGCCGGGAGAGGACGCGCGACTTGGCGACGTAGACCGAGCCGACGCGGATGCCCAGTTCGGCGGCCACCTCGGCGGCGGGCCGGCCCATGACGACATGTTCCCAGCAGGCTTTCCAGGTACTGGGCGAAAACTCGGTCTGCATCAGGTGCAGGGCCTGGCAGACGAGGCGTTCGCGGTACTCGGTCTCTCCGAGCGAGTCGGCCTCGTCCGGCGCCGGCAGTTCGGCCAGCGGCTGTTCCTGCCCGCCTCGCGCTATCGGTTCGCGACGCCGCGCCTGCTCGCGCCACTTGTTGTGCATCACGGTCCGCAGCCAGTTGCGGAAGCTGCGGTCCTGGTCGTAGTTGAACCGCGGCAACTTCTGGACGAGCAGGGTGAACACATCCTGGACCAGATCGGCGGCGTCGCCTTCTTGCAGCCTGAGCCGCCTTGCCCAGTAGTAAAGAAGGGGCGTGTAGAGTTTGACGAAATGGTCCCAGGCGTCCGGTTCGTCCGGTTGCTTGAGGCGCTTGAGCAGGCTAATGGGCGTCGTGTGCATGACCGTCTTTCGGCGCGGGATAGAACTGCCTGAAGAGGAAAAGGCATCTTGTCTGACGCGCCGCGGGCGGTCAAGGAGAATCCCTGGCGTTGGCGAGGACTCCGAACAGCCAGCAAGCGGGCCGCTTGCGGCTACGAGGGTTCGCCCTGGCCGGACTGGCCGCGAACCAGGGCGATGCGGCCGGTGCGCGCCAGTTCCTGAATGCCATAGGGCCGCATCAACTCGATGAATGCCTCGATCTTCGACTCCTTGCCGCTGATTTCGAGCAACATGCTCTGAAGGCTGATATCGACGACTCGGCCGCGAAACATCTCGACCAGCAAGCTGATCTCGCTGCGCTGCGTCGCGCCGGCATCGACCTTGATCAGCATCAGGTCGCGCTCGACGAAGTCCTCGCTGGAGATGTCCTGGACCTTGACGACGGTGACGATCTTGTCGAGTTGCTTGCGAACCTGCTGGAGAACGTTCTCGTCGCCGTGAACGACGAAGGTCATGCGCGAGAGATCGGGCTTCTCCGTCTCGCCGACGGCGAGACTGTCGATGTTGAAGCCGCGCGAGGCGAGCATGCCGGAGATGTGCGCCAGTACGCCGGGTTGATTCTGCACCAGGGCCGAGAGAACGTGTCGCATTTCGAGGTCCGTCGAGCCAGAAAGTATAAACCCGCGCTTGCGCGTCGGGCTGGTATCAGTGATAGAGACCGTTCAGCGCCGCTTCAAGCGGATCGTCCGATCGAGTCCGCCGACAACCAGCCCACGGCCGTCCGGCAGGATGGCAAGGCAGCTTGCGCCCGTTTCTTCTTCCGGGTACGCGGCAACCTCCCGGCCGCTCGTCAAGTCCCACAACCGCAGTTTCCCTTCACGGACTCCTGTCAGGGTCCGCCCATCCTGAGCCAGCGCCAGCGCCTCGACGTTGACGTTCTTGCTCGTGAGCTGCCCGGTGGAAAGGTTCCAGGATGCCAGTCGTCCGTCTGGTCCGAGCGCCAGGAGGGCCTTGCTATCCGGCGTGAAGACGAGAGAGCGGATCAGTCCCTGCTGTCCCTTCAGGACGCCGCTCTCCTCGCCTGTTGCCATGTCCCAGAGGCGCACGCTGCCAGCGCTGACTGTCGCGCCAAGCCGGCCATTCTCCGCAATGGCCGCCGCTTCGATCGCGCCGGGTTGATCTGCAAGACTGATTCGCACCTGGCCGGTCCGCGCGTCCCAGAACGCCCGCGATCACGACCCAGCGAAGGGGACGGTTGGAAAAGAGACGCATGATCGATCCTCCTGCGAGTGCATGAAATCAAGTACCCTCTGCAGGAGAGATCGGAAAGGAGAGGAGCGAGCGGACACGACCGGAGAAAGAAATCCGATAATTCCCCGTTCCTTCCCTATTGACGTGAACCCATCGCATCGCAAGTCCCGGCGCGACAACAGACAGTCCGCGGCCGATCAGACGTAGATTTCCAGCGGCAGGAAGTTGTCCGGCTCGCTGCGGTAGAGGTGCGACGCCACCCGCAGCGTAATCACGCGGTCGCTGTGCCATTCCTGCTCCAGTTTCGGCATGTCCTTCTCGAAGGGGAACTCCTCGAGCAGGTCCTTGCGCACCAGCATGACGCGAACCTTGCGAATGCGGTCCGCTCCGACCACTTCGCAGGTCAGGAAGAGCAGGTAGAGTACCGGCCTCAGTGCCTGGCTCGCATCGTGCCGCATCAGGGCGCCGCTGAAGCGTTCGGCCACGGAGTTGAGGACGAAATTCAGCAGATACCAGCGGTCCTCTTTCTCGATGGGCAGAATGGGGTTGTCGAGCGTCGTGTGCAGCGAGGCGCGGCGAATCTTATCGACGGCCACGGGGTTGAGGAAGACGTCGTCGAGCGATCGCTCGAAGATGGTACGGATCTTGAGCCAGCCATCGCTGAGCATGTTGAGGCTGACGATGATCCGGCCGAGAAAC
>JBBSDR010000056.1:0-12646 GCA_038240465.1 Gemmatales bacterium | reverse complement strand
GGGTATGTTTGAACCTGCCGCTCGCCTAATGATTCCAGCCCGAGCGCAAGTTTGCGCTCGGGCTGATGGGGGAGCCTTTCTCAGCGCATTTCCAGCAGATAGTCAGGCCGTCCAGGCGGAAGGGACTGCAGCGTCAGACGGAAGCTCTTGCCAAAGACGGCGGACGCCACCCAGGCCTGCTGCTTGCGCGTCGAAACATAACCGCGCGATGTGTGCCGCAGAATGTCGAACGCCAGCGGCTCCTTGCGCGCATCGACCAGCCAGTATTCGCGAATTCCGGCGTCCCAATACGCCTGACGCAGCACGACCGTGTCCTTGCGAACCGAAGTCGGACTGATCACTTCGAGGACCATGTCGGGCGTTCCTTCCACTTCGAGAAAACCTTCCTCCATGCCTTCGACAAATCGCACTTGCCCGCCATTGAGGCTGGCTTGACTGATGAAGGTCGCGTCTGGCTTGACGGAAAAATTCGCATCCAGGTTCGTCAGCCGGACCCCATCGCCAAGGAAGAGTCCCATTTGACCTGCTTTCGCATGCCCCCCAACCACAATGATGAACTGCGTCTTGACCAGCACATGACTGAAGACTTGCTCCTTGCTCATGTCGATCCAGACCTTGTTCTCGAAGTAGCAGATGCGCGCTTTCTCCGGCACGTCCTCCGCATCCATCCAACGGCGAAACGATTCGAGATCGACCACCCAGTCGGGAACGGAAATCGTAACGTCATAGTCCACAATGTCGATCATTGCTTCCTCAATCATGTGCAGGGGCGAGGCTGCATGATACCGTCGGCACTGTCGGGGAGGTATCCCAGTTTCCGCCAGCCGCCGCGCTTGTCGCCACGACCGCATCCTCTAGGAAGAACGTTGGATTGACTCTCTTGTGCTCTTCTCAAGGAAGCCTCTCATGAGCCAGGCCTTTCGACTGGACGTCCTCGACGGCTCGATCGCACAGATCACCTTCGATCAGCCCGACAGCAAGGCCAACACTCTCGGCCAGGCTGTCCTCGCCGAGTTGTCCGCCCTCGTCGCCGATCTCGCCAAACGCTCCGAGTTGCACGGACTTCTCCTCAAGAGCGGCAAGCCCGGCATGTTTGTCGCCGGCGCCGATTTGAAGGAACTCGGCGGCGCGAAGCCCGAGCCGGAGCAGACCCGGCGGCTGGTCCAGAACGGTCTCGGCATCCTCACCGCCATCGAGGCGCTGCCGTATCCGACCGTCGCCGCCATCGACGGCTCCTGCATGGGCGGCGGTCTCGAACTGGCGATGGCATTCGACTTCCGCATCGCCAGCACCAGCCCGCGAACGGAACTCGGCCTGCCCGAGACCGGCATCGGCCTGATCCCGGGCTGGGGAGGCACCCAGCGCTTGCCGCGCCTCGTCGGTCCGTCGCTTGCCGCCGAGATGATCTGCGCCGCCGAACGCATCAAGGCCGATCGCGCCCGCCAGATCGGCCTCGTCTTCGATGCCGTGCCGGCCGAGCGTCTCATTGAGGAATCGCTGCGGCTGCTGCGCTGGGCGAACGAAAGCGGCGCCTGGCGCGAGGCGCGCAAGAAGAAACAGCAGCCGGTTGGGCTGAGCGAGGAGCAGCACAGCTTCACCTTCGCCGTCGCCCGCGCCCAGGTAATGATGAAGAGTGGGCCGCACTATCCCGCGCCGCTCGCCGCCGTCAAGGCCATCGAAAAGGGCTGCAATCTGCCGCTCGACGAGGGACTCAAGGCCGAGACCGATGCGTTCGTGCCGCTGGTCGGCAGTCCTGTCTCGCGCAACCTCATCGCCCTGTTCTTCCTCAACGGCAAGCTGTCCAAGGATACCGGCGTGAGCGATACGACCGTCAAGCCACGCGAGGTCCGGCAAGTCGGCGTCGTGGGTGCCGGCCTCATGGGCGCGGGCATCGCCGGAGCGCACGTCCGTCGCGGCGTCCCCGTCGTCATGATGGACAGCAACCCAACCGCCCTCGAAAAAGGTGTGACAGCCAACGTCAAGGTGATGAAAGACCGCATCGGCATCGGCCGAATGACGCCCGACGAGTTGGCCGCCGCCCTCGGACGTCTCAGCACAACAATGACGCCGACCGCCTTCGCCGATCGCGATGTGGTCATCGAGGCTGTCGTGGAGAACGAGGCGGTCAAGGTCGCGGTCTTTCAGCAACTGCAGGACGTGGTCGCAAAGGATGCGATCCTCGCCTCGAACACCTCGACGATTTCGATTTCGCGCATGACCCAATCGCTGAAGCGGCCGGAGACGTTTGCCGGCATGCACTTCTTCAACCCGGTCGATCGGATGCAACTGGTCGAGGTCATTCGCGGCGACAAGACCAGCGATCAGACCGTGGTGACGCTCGTGGCCCTGGCGCGGAAGATCGGCAAGACGCCCATCGTCGTTCGCGATTGTCCCGGCTTCCTCGTCAATCGCATCCTGTTCCCGTATCTGAATGAAACGCTGCTGATGCTCGAAGAGGGCGCATCGCCGCGCGACCTCGACAAGGCGGCGATGGCTTTCGGCATGCCGATGGGGCCGATCCTGCTGCACGACGTCGTCGGCATCGACACTTCCCTCTACGCGGGCGCGGTGATCGAGAAGGCATTCGCCGATCGCGCCGTGAAGATCCAAATTATCGGCGAACTCGTCAAGGCAGGCCGGCTGGGGCAGAAGAGCGGCGCTGGCTTCTACAGCTATGCCAAGAACCCCAAGGGGAGCGACGATCCGGCGCTGGCCGAGATCCTCAACCGCTGCCGGAAGCAGACGCGGACGATCGGCGTCGAGGAGATGACGGAGCGAATGTTTCTGCCGATGCTGACGGAGGCGAGCCGGGTGCTGATGGAGGGCATCGTCCGCGAGCCGGGCGAGCTGGACATGGGGCTGATCCTGGGCATCGGCTTTCCGCGCTTCCGGGGCGGCCTGCTGCGCTGGGCCGACGAGCAGGGCCTGGCACACGTCCTCGAAAAGCTGGCGCGTTACGAGTCGCTGGGCGAGCGGTTTCGTCCGACCGAGCAGATGCGGCAACTGGCGGCGTCCGGACGCGGCTTCTATGGGTGATTGATTGGCTCCCTGTCCGGCGCTTGCCGGGAGAACGCGCAAGTTGCTGCGATTGAGCCACCGAGCCATCGAACAATCCGGGAAAGCCCTGCCGTCGATCGATCCGAGGACGAACACCGCCTACGTCCTCATTCGCCGTGACCACTTCGAGCGGCTTGTGGTGCAGCAGTACGACGACAGTCCCTGGACCTCCTGCACGAAGAAGCAGCGAAGATGGCCGATAACCACGGGAAGCAGCCATGAGCATCAACAGCAGCCATTCAGTCCACGGATGACCCAAAGTTCTGATTGCCCGACAAAGGCCGTCACGGATCGGTTCATTATTCCCGGTTGAACGCTCACAGAAGTGGAGTGAATGGGTCCGCGAGGCTGGAAGAGGCTTGCCGGCTCCCTGTTTCAGAGGCGGATAGTGGAATATGGAGGCCTGTAGGAATTGGTACTATGAGGCGCAACGTGCATTCGGTAACGTCGAGTCGGAATCGTTTCATTTCACTTGCTCCACACCCCCTGTGGGGAGCGGAATCGGTCGGGGTGCGCGAAGGAAAAGAAAAGTCGTTTTTCGTGTCTGGTGAATCATTTCGGTTCCTGACCCTTTGATTGCTTTGATTGATTGACGGCAGGAGAAAGGTGCTACATTGTTAAAACTTGATTTGCTTGCTCATCCGGCCAAACGATGAGGTGATTGCTCGACGCCTCGTCGTAGCTTGCGATCACAGCCCCCTTAGTAACAGCATGAGTCTCCAATTCCGCAGCCAGAATCTTGATTGCAGCAGGAACATTCAAGACTAAACACCAGATGTTCATGATGCCTGACCCGATCTCTCCACCATCACAATTACCATTCCCAGTCCAACCTAGGGCTTGATCGCACAGGTCTTCAAGATAATAACGAGTCTCCAAGTCCTCTTCGTTCCCCCAAGATACCAATCGATAGCTCAGGACAATCCCGCTCATCGCATCTCTCTCGATGACAGAAAAACCGCTCGTTTCCTTTGCAGCAGCCTCAGTTTGAAGTAACTCCTCAGCCTCAGCCTCAGATTCAGCCGATAGAACGTGTCGCTCGCCTTTGTCACCCACAGTGCCCCAATGGAAGATGGCATCGTTCCCTGCAACCCACCCTTCCCAATAGTCGTGTCCTATCTCATCCTGTTTGTGTAGCTTGATCAGCATGTGTTACGACCTCCCACTGTTATGTTCACTGATGACTGAATTTCGACCAGAGGTGGATCTTCACGGAATACAGCCCCTCGCCGAGAAGCAAAACTCAGAGGACGAAAAGGGGTCAAACCCGAATGTCATTCGGTTAAGGATTACTTATTTCGACGAAAAGCCTTGTGGGGAAGCTACTTGCGCCAAAATACCAGCTCAAGCGAACTATTGACTATGTATTTTGACGCAACTCTTTTTCCTGACAGTACTTCGGGAGTTTTTCGCCAACCTTAACCGAATGACATTCGGGCTGGACCCTCACAATCCGCCGAGGGGAGCCGTGGCATCGCCGAACCGCTCGGCCTTCACGCCCATGCGGTTCATCAGCGACAGATACAGGCTGCAGAGCTTGCGGTTCTCGTTGCCGCGCGCCGTGTAGTCGAGGACGCGGCCGGTAGCGAGTTTGCCTCCCAGGCCGCCCACGAGCAGCACAGGCAGCTTTCCAGAATCGTGGCGGCTTCCCGACCACATGTTCGAGACGAACATCAGGCACGAGTTGTCGAGGACCGTTGTGTCACCCTCCGGCATCTTCGCCAACCGGTCGGCAAGATATGCCAACTGGCTGACATAGTAGTGCGTCACTCGTTGGTAGGCGTCGGAACTGTCGTCGTGCGAAGTTGGATGATGGGCCGTGCGGACGTCGAGGAACGGATAGAAGAGGCCGGAAAGATCGCGGCACAGCAGCAGTGTGGCGACGCGCGTCTTGTCGGTCTGAAAGGCCAACGCGATGATGTCGCACATCAGCCGCATGTGTTCGCGAATGTCTTCGGGAAGTCCGTTGTCCGGACGTTTCATCGCCAAGGCCGGTCGCCCGCTCTCACGCGCTTTCTCCGCACGCATCTTGTCGCCCCGAGTGCGCTCGATTCGTTTCTCCACATCGCGAACGCTGGTCAGGTATTCGTCGAGCTTGGCCTTGTCGGCGGTGCTGACCTGACGATGGAGCGCGGCCGTTTGTTCCTTGACGCGGTCGAGGATGCTGAGCGTCCGCCGGCTGCCCTGGTTGTCGAAGAGGCTATCGAACGCCAGTGACGGATAGACTTCCATCGGCACCGGGGAGTTGGCGTCCTGCCAGGAAATATGCGAACTGTAGGCCATCGAGAAATTCGTCTCGTGATAGCCGGTAATCGGCTGCTCGCATCCCAGCACCAAACTCGGCTGCGCGGTCTCTTCACCGAAGTGCGCGCCGAGGACCTGATCCATGCTGACGCCGCCGCGCAGGACGGCTCCCTTCTGGAGCGCCGCTCCCGACAGGATGTTGCCGGTCTGGCCGGGATGGATGCCGACTCCGGTCGCGTGTTTGTTGAACAATCCCGAGATGACATTGAGCCGAGAACGCAACGACGACAGTGGTTCGAGGCTCTTGCTCAGATCCATGTCAGTGCCGGCACCCTTGGCCCACCAGTTCGGGGGACTGATGCCGTTGCCCATGAACAGGGCCGCAAAGCGTTGCGGATGCGCCGCCGAAGCAGAAGTCGATTCGCTTCCTCGGATGGGAATTGACTCCAGCCAGGGAAGGCCCATCGTCACGCCAACGCCGGTCAGAAACGTGCGCCGAGTGACCTTGTTTGAGCGGGAGTTCATCGTTTCAATCCCCTGCAACTGTCTACAGCCGATCGACGGAACGCAAAGACTTATTCTACTGTTCAGAGGACCGTCCCGCACGCTTTACTTTTTCGTGCTGACTCGACGCTTACGCCGTGGTTGCTTTCCGGTTCCTTCGAGAAATCGCTTCAGTGACCGCAAGACCTGGCTTTCGGTGGAGGCGATAGACCCCTGCTGATCCAGAGCGGTCATGCGAGCTTCCAGCCAGAGGATGGGGTCGTCCCCGGTGTCGGTCAACGCACGCTCCAGTTCCTGACGACTGGTGCTGAGCTTTCTCGGACCCATCATAAGAGTGCCTCCAACAGGTTCCAGAGTTCCCGAAGCCGTTCTGTCGGCGCACCTTACCCGCCCAGCGGAATGCGGCTCGCTCCTGGCGTTTACTGTGGCTATCTCCAGGATAACGTGTGCCGGCCGCGAAATGGGTCAAGAACACCGGACCCCGACGCAAAGAACGCAGGGAGGGATGATGAGGGAGGAGACGAGGAAGCAGGCCCTGAAGAATGTGAGTGCGGGGAACAGTCAGGCCCAGTTCTTCTAGCAGCCCTTTCAGGAATTTCTCCGTAGCTTGTTGACAGAAAAACAAACCTGATCATGAAGAGGGTCGCGTCCCCGAGCGAGCTTTCGGGCGGCGAGGTAATCGGCTTCGGCTTTGCGCATCCACTCTTTCGTCAGTTTTTTCATAAAGGACCTTCCCCCGCGACACGATCTCGCGCAGAAAGGAGTCGCCTTCCTCCATTCGCCAGCGCATATTCTCCGGTGTGCGGACGATGATGTCGAGAGGGAAGGATGGCTCGCAGGCCAATTCGATGCGAACCGCCTGATCGAGTTGGTTGCGCGCCGGCATGACGACCAGAATATCCACGTCGCTATCGGCATGCGGCTGACCGTAAGCGTAGGAACCGAAGTGGACGATTCGCGCCGGGTGAAAATGCTCCGCGACCCGCCGCGCAAAGGCGTGGATCACGCGCGGGGGAATGTCCGCGCCCTCGTAATAGGGTGTCAATTCCTGTTTGCTCTGACGCTTGTTCGCCATACTCTGTATCGTCCCCTTCCCACACGGCAAAACCGCATTCTGCTCTCCAAGCCGATCGTCGCCCTCTCTCTTCGGCAGGAATACTGAAACCATTCGCCGCGCACGATGGCATCTTCGTCAGGCTCCCGCCATCTTCGAGCGTGCTCACTGTCAAACGTGGGCCGGTTGGCATCAGTTCCCTTCTTCGGGTTCCTCGGAAATAGGCGGTTGGTCCGGCATCTCGATTGACCGGGCCCGGGTCAAGCACTCCCGTAAGAAACCTTCCAGCCACTCCATCTGGCTGACCTTCGACCGCGAGAAGAAGTGGACAGATTCCGAGTCCAATTCGACTCCCTCCCACCACCACCCATCACCAGCGGATACCCATCCAAGTTTGCCCGCTCCTTCGGCATCGACCCGGCAGCGCGTCCCGAACCAGAGCTGTTCGGGGTCCGAAAAGTCCACCGCGACTCGGTATTTCACCCCATCCAGGTTTACACCGATGTAGTCCTTCCCGAACACCCTCTTGACCGATACCTTGCAGGCCGCAGCAGCCTCATTCAGCATGTTCATCAGGTTCGCAAGGGCGCGAACCCCATCGGGCATGTACTTACCTACTTGAGCAAGCGTCATCCTTCGAGCCTCCAAAAAGTCGAGAAATTGCTGTGCCAAGAAGCTGGCCACTTCACCGACTTCCTCCAACGCGGGCAGTTCGATCTCCAGCCAATCGGCGAACTCAAACCAACGGATTTCCAGATCCGGCCGGGCATCCTCGGGTTGGAACACCTCCGGGTATCGAGTCAGCAGAACCAGCCGCGTCTGTTCAACCCCGGATTCGGCCAGGAGAACACGGTATCCTTCAAGCTGGCTGTTTCGGTGTCCCTGGCGCGATCGGAGCGTTGAAAAATCAGCCAGATGGTCAGTGACACGATCACAAGGGCCGGCACGGTCCCCGCCGCCAGCCAGACCACGACTACGCTGTTGAAGGGAAGGGTGGCTTCCTGTTTTGGGACAGCTTCCCGGTCGGGATGCGGCTGATGGGACTGGTCGTCGGTTGCCGGACTGCCTGTTGGCAGCGCGTTCGGAAGGGCGAGCGGATGGTCGCAGTTGGGGCATTTGAGCTTCTTGCTTGTGTGCTCTTGAGCGTACTTCAGCCGCTTCCCGCAATTGAAACAGTAGAAACGATTCACGGGACACCCTCCGATCCTGCGCGGATTCCTTTTCAAGATAAATGATGGCCGGCCGGTTGCTTGCGCGATCTCCTCGCGAATGGCTCAACCGGGCATTCACTGTCCGCGCTTGTTCAGAAATTGCGGACTGGTGACGATCGCTTCAACCAGGCTGCCGAAGGCGTAACCATCGTCAGTCAACTTCGTCCGCATCGTATCGAGCGTTTTCTTGTCCGAAAGCATCAGGCTGCGTCCCAGGGCGTAGGAGAGCAGCTTGCGGCACAGGTTGTCGATGAAATCATCGTGCCGTTTGTCGCGCAGATACTGGCGCAGGCCCGTGAGTCCGTTCCGGTCATTGCCGTCGGGAAAGGTCGCTGCGGTCTGCACAGGACGGCCTCCCAGGTCCTTCGCGCGGCGCTCGCCGATCGGCCCGAAATCCTCGAAGACCAGGCCGATCGAATCGAAACGGCGATGACAACCGGCGCAATTCTTGTCGTCGCGGTGGCGAGCGAGCAGTTGCGGCAGCGTCAACTCGCCCAGCTTCGCCTCGTCCTTCGGCAACTCGGGGACAGCGGGCGGAGGCGGAGGAATCTGCTCTCCCAGCACTCGGCGCACGACCCAGTAGCCGCGCATGACAGGACTGGTGCGCAGGCCCGGCGCATTCTTCGTCAGAAAGACCGCCATCGGCAGCATCCCGCCCCGGCCATAGCGTTGCGCATCCTCGACGTGAAGCCATTCCTCGGTGCCAGGCGGCTCCGGCATACCGTAGTGTTTCGCCAGCGGGCGATTGACGAAAGTGTCCGTTCCGTGGATCAAATCGAGGACGGAGCGATTCCGCTGGGCGACGTCGCTGAAGTACCGGATCGGCTCCTCGAACATCGCCTGCCGCAATTCGTTGGTGAAACTCGGGAACCGCTGGCGATCAACACTGTTGTGTTCCTCGAAACGGCGGAAATCGAGCCAGTTGCCGCCGAACTCAGTCGCCAGGCCGCGCACACGCGGATCGCGCAACATCCGCCGAGCCTGAGCCGTCAGCACGTCCAGTTTGTGCAGGTCGCCCGCTTTTGCACGCGCCAGCAACTCGGCATCGGGCATGCTCGACCAGAGGAAATAGCTCAACCGGCTGGCCAGTTCGTAATCCGAAAGTGGTTCCGCTCGGCTCGCAGGACTTGATGGGACGACGCGGTAACAGAAATGAGGCGACATCAGCACCGTGACGAGCGTATCCCGCAGCGCTTCCTCATGGCCGAGGTCGTCCTGCTTGCGAAGCGTGCGATAGAACGTCAGCAGTTCCTCTCGCTCGCCCGTCGAGAGCGGCCGGCGATAGGCACGCTCGGCGAACAATACGAGCGCTTCGAGATGGCTCGCCTCGGCAGCCAGCCGGGAGCGTTCGACCTTGCGAATGTCAGCCGACATGCCGGTGAAATAGGTTTCGATTGCCTTCGCTGCCTCGGCGCTGGCACCCTGCTTGTGCGCCTTCGCAATGTACGCCTTCGCGAGCCGATCCATCTTCGCCTCGGAGGTGGCGTCCTTGTCCTCGGAACGGGCGAAGTCAAACTCGGCCTCGCGCATGAACCGCGGTGGCTCGGCGCGCTCGAAGAAGATGAAATCCTTGTATTGCCGGATCGCGTCCAGGGTCACGAAGTGCAACTCCTCCCAGAGCATGTCGAGTTCGCGCCGCTCTGCTTCGTCCAGGACCAGATCGCACAGCGGCCCGTCATCGCGGTAAAAGCCGTGCATCAGATGGAAGCCGGCGCTGAGCAAGCGTCCCTTGGGGCTGGAGCCGGCATCGTAGTACGGAGCGCGCTCCATGACGACGAATGCATCGGGAAAGACCCGGCAAAATCGCGTCACGGATTCCCCGTCGGTCGGGGGTCGCATGTGCTGCCCGGCGAGTCGATCGTTCCGCCACAGGACGAGGGGCTGACTGCCAACCGAGATGCCCTTGACCTGCAACTTCTCAACTTTCGGCGGGGACCCCTTCCGCAAGCGAATCACGAGGTCACGCAGCCGTTCGCACTCGCGCCGAACCTCTGTCGCCTTCTGCGCATCCGCCGGCAATTTTCGCCATTCGGCCTGCACTTCTCCAAGCGGACCGGGCGCAGGTTGGCTTTCCTCAAGCAGCGACCAGATGGTCGCGAGATAACTGGCGCTGAGTCCGGCTTCATCGGCAAAGTTGCGCAGGGATGCTTTCGACTTGCCCAGGGCTTCGCGATGCTGCCAACGCCAGGAGGCCAGGAAGTAGTCGGCCAGATCGACCGTGTGGCGTTTGTAGAAGTCGATGATGCGGTGGACGCAGTACTTGTCGCGGTCGGTGTCGGTCACTACCGGATGCGGCGCAAAGACGAAGCCATCCGGTTTCAGGACGACATGCTCGGCCACCAATCGCGCCGCTGCCAGGTACTTCTTCACCAAGGCCGGCGACATGGTTAGGGATTCGCCCGAGTTGTCGAAACCCGCTTCGTTGGCGGGATCAACCGGAAATTCGCGAGTCGGTCGAATGTCGATGCCCGTCAGATCGCGAATCGTGTAGTCGAACTCGGCGTTGCTCAAACGGCGAGCCAGGACCGGCCCGGGATCGCCGCTGTTCCGCGCCGCCTCACGGTCGCGCAGATCGCGAATCCAGGCGATGACCGCGGCGCGCTCGTCGGCTTCCGGCTGGCGTGTCGCATCTTCGGGCGGCATCTCCTGCGCCTGGATGCGTTCGAGGACCATTTCCCATTGACGAGCATTGCTCGCGATGGCCGTCACGGTCGAATCGCGGCTGAGATCGAGTCCCGCTTTCGGCTTCCTGGTTCCATGACACGAATGACAATAGCGCTCGAGGAATGGCTGCACTCGGGTTGAAAACCGGAGTTCGAGTGGCTCGGCTTTCGTCTCGGGCTGCTCCCTGGAGGCAGCCGGGACCGACTCCATCATGGGACGCACGACAACCCATGCGCCCAGGCTTGCGAGGGAGAGGGCGATGACGGCAAGGACAATGCAAACTCCACTTTTCCTCGACATCGAATCCCCACCGTGTGCTAAGGAACGGTTACGAAATAACTTCCCTCTTTCTCACCGCTTGCGGCTTAGCGGGCGGTCCGCTAAGCCGCAAGCGGCAGGAAGTTATTTCGTAATCGTTCCTAAACCGGATGACTCGGCCGCAATGCTGCGATTGTACCCCACGGGAGGATTGCAGTAACGATTCTTCTCCGCGCCGGCCGTTCCAGCCGATTACAATACTACTGGAGGAGGGCGAGCCGATGTGGACCAACAGCGACGAGACGCAAGACCTGCTCGACCAGGCCCGGCAGGGCGACGCCGGCGCTGTCGAACGGCTGCTCACGGTCCATCGTGAGCCGCTGCGGCGCATGATCGGTCTGCGCCTCGATCCGGCCCTGTCCGCCCGCGTCGATGCCAGCGATATTGTGCAGGACGTTCTGCTCGAAGCCCATCGCCGTTTGCAAGACTATCTGCGCAAGCCGGGCATGCCGTTTCACCTGTGGCTGCGGCACATTGCCAAGGACCACATTATCGACGCCCATCGCCACGAACGCCTGGCCCAGCGGCGCAGCATCGACCGCGAACAGTCGCTCAACGCGACCCGTCCCGGCGAGTCGTCGCTGGACTGGGCCGCTCAGTTCTTCGATGCCGAGATAACACCCGCCTCGGCCGCGATGCGCCAGGAAATGGAACGCAAGGTGCAGGCCGCCATCCAGCAACTCGACGTTGACGATCGCGAGATCATCCTGATGCGTTACGTCGAACAGCTGTCGAACCAGGATGTGGCCTCGACGCTCGGCCTGAGCGAGGCGGCGGCATCGATGCGCTGTCTTCGCGCCGTGCGCCGGCTTCAGTCCATGCTGCTCTCGACAGGCGAGTCCCCATCATGATTCCCGCCTCCGATACGCTGCGCGACGAGCAACTGGCCGGCCTCCTCGATCAACTGACCGATCGACAGCGGCGCGGCGAGTTCGTCGATGTCGAAAACCTGGCGCGACAGCATCCCGACCTGGCCGACGAATTGCGTCGTCTCTGGGCCGCTGTCCAGGTTGCCGGCGCGTTTGGCCGTCCGTCCGCGCCGTTGCCGCCTCCGACGAAGCCGGCGCCTGGCGCATCCGCTCTGCCGAGGCGGTTCGGCGATTACGAACTGCTGGAGGAGATCGGTCGCGGCGGCATGGGCGTCGTCTACAAGGCTCGACAGGTGAGCCTTGACCGACTCGTCGCCCTGAAGATGCTGCGGCACACCGATCGAGCGTCGGAGGACGAGGGGCGGCGATTCCGCATCGAGGCGGAGACAGCGGC
The DNA here is from genome assembly GCA_038240465.1 of Gemmatales bacterium. GTDB lineage: Bacteria > Planctomycetota > Planctomycetia > Gemmatales > Gemmataceae > JBBRIK01. The sequence continues at coordinate 331 of JBBSDR010000056.1, read as the reverse complement.
CCGGCTCGATCATCCGAACATCGTGCCGGTCTACGACGTCGGCGAGATCGACGGCTGTCCGTACTTCACGATGAAGTTTGTCGAGGGAACGACGCTGGCCCGTCTGCTCGACGAACATCCACTGCCAGCGCGTGAGGCCGCGCGGCTGGTCGCCGCCGTCGCTCGCGCCATCCATCATGCCCATACCGCCGGTGTACTTCATCGCGATCTGAAGCCATCGAATATCCTCCTCCTCCTGAAATCCTCAGCACTCTCGAAATCCGAAATCCGAAATCCGAAATCCGAAATAGGACAAGAGGCTCTTCTTTCGGATTTCGGATTTCGGATTTCG
>JBBSDR010000055.1:0-12686 GCA_038240465.1 Gemmatales bacterium | reverse complement strand
TGGGTCAGGGGACGAACGGCGGCAGCATCGCCCTCAGCTCGGGGACGACGCTGAGCTTCACTGGCGGCTTCACGCTCGGCAGCAGTTCGGCCATTACCGGCTCGGGCAGCGTCGTCTTCAGCAGCGGGACGAACTATCTCGGCGGGACTATCACCGCTTCGAGCGTGACGGTTTCCTCCGGCGCGACTGTATCGGGAACGGCGACCATCACCGCCGCCGTGACGAACTCGGGCACGATTTATGTGCGCGGTCCGGACGCGACGGGGACCATCACCATCACCGGCAACTTCACGCAGACGAGCACCGGCGTGCTGAACATGGAGATTGCCGGTCTGACGGCGGGCACGCAGTTCGACCGGCTGTCGATCAGTGGGACCGCCACGCTGGGGGGAACGCTCAACGTCTTGCTGATCGACGGCTACACACCGTCCAGCGGCAACACTTTCGCGATCCTGACCTATGGCTCCCGCAGTGGGACGTTCGCGACGATCAGCGGCCTGTCGCAGGGCGGGACCTCGTTCAGCACGCAGTACAACAGCACCAACTTCAACCTGCTGGCGCTGGCTGACGAGGAGGACGAGCCTGCCGAGACCCGTTCTCTGGTTCGGCCTCGCCCCGAGGAAGCAGTGTCCGCCGCGGTGGAAGAGGAACTGCTGCTGCCGGCCGAGGCAGTCCAGGTCCGGGATGCCTTCTTCATCAACCTCGCGGATCAACCGGCAGACTGGGCGGCGGCCGGTTCAGTCGATGTCGTGTCCAGCAACGTTCCGCCCGAGATGATTGACCGCGAGACTCTCCTGTCGCTGGTGCTGCCGCTTTGCTCCGTTCCTTACCTGGTTGGGCGGAGGCGTCGCTCTCGCGGATCGCCCTTCGACAAGACCAGTAAGTAGGACGGGCTTCCCAACCCGTCCCGTCGGACGGCCAGGGAAGGCCGTCCTACCATCATTCCCACCAAACCGCTCGTCAAAGGGTTGTCTGCTTAACTGATATTCTGTATACTAAAATAGAAACCTCAACTTTCCCATTCTCGTCTCCCTTGGAGGAGCCGATGAACGTTCCGCTCCACATCCTGACGCACGAACGGTGTCCTTCGCTTGCATCTCGACAAGGAAAGGGCAAGTGCGGTTCACCTATGCGTAACGCTGGCGCATCCATACTGCAACGAAACTGCAACGAAACTGCAACGAACAGACAACGAAGCGGCAATGAAAGTGTCCGTTGGCGGCCGCGCTCGTCTGAGAAATCGGCCCGGCGATGGGGTTTCGAGCGTCAACGGCCTGTCCTGACCGTTTTCACCATGAAGAGGGCAGTTCTTCGCCCAAGGAGAACTCCACTCTTGATCCGGGAACACGATATGGCCAAGATGCACACTGTCAGCCATCACGCGCGTTCCGGGCCGGTAGGACTCCCCATGCAACTCGAGCAATTGCGCCAGTGCCTTGAATGCCCGGATCACGCGCGCTCGCTGCTGCATGCCTGACAAGTTCGCGATACCGAGCGCGGCTGTCACAACCTGACCTGTCTCGGCCAGCACGTCGGCGTCGATTCCCTGCGCGAACTGTGTACCCCCCTCGGACGCCTGCTGCCGCGCTGTCCCGACGCCGACATGGCCCTCAACAATCTCGAACGCTACCTCGCCCAGCCGGCCGGACGCGACAAGCTGCCGCTGCTGCTCGAAAACCGCGCTCGCTCGCTCGAAATCCTGCTGCAACTGTTCAGCAATAGCCAGTCGTTCAGCGACCAACTCGTCGCCCATCCCGACTTCCTCGACATGCTCCGCCTGCCGCTGCGGAAGAACCCCTCCACCGACGAACTGCGGCTGCAGTTCCAGGCCGAGATTGACGCCTGTTACGAGGATTCCGCTGTCCTGCGCGCCTTTCGCCGCTTTCATCAAGGACAGACCCTGCGTATCGGCACCAACGACATCATCCGCGAACGCTCCCTCGAAGAGATCACTCGTGACATTTCGCGTGTCGCCGACGTCTCCCTCGAAGTCGCCCTGACCACTGCCCTGCGCAAGGTCAGCGCTCGCTTTGGCCAGCCGTTCGCGCACGCCGGCCAGGATGCCCGGTGCGTCATCCTCGCCTTTGGTAAACTCGGCGGCGAGGAACTGAACTATTCCAGCGATATCGACCTGATGTTCCTCTACGACGAGGAGGGCGGCACCCGGGGCCAGCGCGTCATCAACGTCGATAACAGCGAGTTCTTCAGCCGGGTCGTCTCCGAGGTCGTTCGTCTGCTGTCCACTCACACCGACCGCGGCGTGGCCTATCGCGTCGATCTGCGGCTGCGTCCCGATGGCCAGCGCGGACCCCTGGCGCGCTCGCTCGCATCGACCCTCGCCTATTACGACACGCTCGGCCGCACCTGGGAACGGCAAGCGCTGATCAAGCTGCGTCCCGTCGCGGGCAATCTCGCGCTCGGCAAACAGTTTCTCGGCGCCGTCGAGCCTTTCATCTATCGCAAATACCTCAATTTCGCCGAGATCAACGGCATCAAGGCCCTCAAGCGCAAGATCGAGCAGCGCACCGCGAAGGCTTCCCCCCACCCTTCGCTTCCCGCCGAGGGAGGCGGCTCCGGCTGGGGAGAAGTCAAGACCGGCCACGGCGGCATTCGCGACATCGAGTTCACCATTCAGTTCCTGCAACTGCTCAACGGCGGCGATCTTCCTGAAGTGCGCCAGCGCAACACGCTGCTCGCCCTGGAGGCGCTCGAATCCGCCGGTTGCCTCACCGATCAGGAGTATCGCGCCCTCGACGATGCCTATCGTTTCCTGCGCAAGACCGAGCATCGGCTGCAAATCCTCTTCGACTTGCAAGTGCATCGTCTGCCAGAAGGGCGCGATGAACTGCGTAAGCTGGCGCTGCGGATGGGCTACACCGATGCCAGCCCCGATCGCGCCGGCGAGCCGCTCCCAATACAGACGAGACTCCGGCGGTCCGACGAGCCGCCTCCCTTCTCGCCGGAACCGCAACGCAGCGCCCGCGAGGCGTTTCTGCACGACTACGGCGAGAAGACCGGCATCACTCATGCCATCCTCGATCATCTGCTGCATCAGACCTTCCAGAGCGACACCGGCCAGACCGAACCGGAAGCCGACCTCGTTCTCGATCCCGATCCCGATCCGGAAACCCTTCAGCGCGTCCTCGGCAAGTACGCCTTCCGCGATGTTCAGGGCGCGTATCACAACCTGATGCAACTGGCTCGCGAATCGGTGCCGTTCCTCTCGACGCGCCGCTGCCGGCACTTCCTCGCCAGCATTGCCGCCCATCTGCTCGCCGCCGTCGCCGCCACGCCGGACCCCGATCTCGCTCTCGTCAACCTGGAGAAGGTCACTGCCTCGCTCGGGGCCAAGAGCGTCCTGTGGGAACTGTTCAGCTTCAATCCGCCGAGTCTGAAGCTTTATGTCGATCTGTGCGCCTGGAGCCATTTCCTGTCGGGCATCCTCATCAACAACCCGGGCATGATCGACGAACTGCTCGACACCCTCGTCCTCAATCAGCCCAAGTCCGCCCAGGAACTGCGCGAGGAGTTGGCCGAGTTGTGCCGTGGGGCCACCATGCCGGCCTCGCCGAGTCAGGCCGGCTCGACACGGACCAACAGCCTTGAACCGATCCTGCACAGCTTTCAGGACAAGGAACTGCTTCGTATCGGCGTTCGCGACATCCTCGGCAAGGACGACACACGCGCCACGACAGCCGCCCTGACCGACCTGGCCGAGACGCTTCTGTGTCAAATCTCGAGCTTGCAGTACCCGCACCTCGAACAGCGTTTTGGCACGCCGCACCTGGCCGAGGTCCAGCCGCCGCGCGTCGCGCGTTTTGTCCTGCTGGGCTTTGGCAAGTTGGGTGCGGGAGAGTTGAACTATCACAGCGATCTCGATCTCGTCCTCGTCTACGAGGGCGACGGCAAAACGGAGCGGCCGGCGTGCGCGACGCGATTCGATCACTACGAGACGACGGACAACTACCATTTCTTCACCGAGTTGGCCCAGCGGATCATCCGGGCGGCCAGCTACCAGGGACCGATAGGCCGGCTCTATCAGATCGACATGCGTCTCAGGCCGACCGGCAAGTCCGGCTCACTGGTCATCCCCCTTGCCGAGTTCCGCCGCTACTACGAGGAGGGGACCGCTCAATTGTGGGAGCGGCAAGCGCTGACGCGCGTCCGGGTGGTCTTCGGCGATGCGGATTTCGGCAAGGAAGTGATGGCGGCGGTCGAGCGCGGCGCTTACGGGTTGGCGTGGAAACCGGAGCTGGTCGATGAGGTGCTGACGATGCGGCGGCGTCTGGAGTCGAGCCGGACCGAGCGCGATCTGAAGCGCGGCTTCGGCGGACTGGTCGATATCGAGTTTCTGGTGCAGTTATTTCAGCTCAAGTACGGCGCCCGGGTGGCGGCCTTGCGAACGCCGAACACCTGGCAATCGCTGGAGGCCATGCGCGAGGCGGGTCTGCTGACGCTCGAACAGTACACGATTGGCCACGGCAGTTATGGGTTCCTGCAGCGCGTACTGAGCCGGCTTCGCATCGTTCACAATCGTTCGCTGGACGAGTTGCCGCAAGCGCCGGAGGAAGTGGAGAAGCTGGCCCGTCGGCTCGGTTTCGAGGTGACGCCTCAGGACACGGCGGGCGGACACTTCCTGAGCGAACTGGAAGGCCACACGCGCCAGACGCGCGAGTTGTTCCTTCGCCTGCTGGCGCGGGAGCGTGAAGAGGATGTGCTGGGATAGCGATTCTTGCCGCTTGCGGCTTAGCGCTAAGCCGCAAGCGGTCATTACTTCACGCGGCCTCGCTGGAATCCTGTCCTTCGCCGCGCCAGCGGAACGACTGGATTGCCTCCTCCTCGTCCTCTTTCGTGTGGCCGATTCGCTGCCCGGCGGCATCGAAGCGCAGCACGCTCTCGATGAGGTACAGCGGCCGGCCCTTGCTCTGCTCGCTGATGCGGCCGATGTATTCGCCCAGGATGCCCTGGCTCAAGAGTTGCGTCCCGCCCAGCAGCGTCATCCAGCCGGCCAGCAGCAGCATGCCGTCGGAGCCGCCCGCCAGTAACCGCCATCCCCCGGCCACGATCAGGCCCATGCCGAGCAGGACGGTCAGGATGCCGGCGACGCCGGCGAACTGAAGGGGCTTCGTCGAGAAGCTGGTAATTGCATCGACGGCAAGACGCCACATTTTCCGCAGCGGATACTTGGTCTCGCCGGCAAAGCGTGCCTCGCGATTGTACAGCAGCGGCTCCTGGCGAAAGCCGATCCAGCTCACCATGCCGCGGACGAAGCGATGCCGTTCCGGCATGACCATGAGGGCCTCGACGACGCGGCGCGACATCAGCCGGAAATCGCCGGTATCGACGGGAATCGGCACGTTCGCCAATCGGCTGATGGTGCGATAGAAGATCGATGCGGTGGCCAGCTTGAACCACGATTCGCCGGCCCGGCGCCGCCGCTGGCCGTAGACGACGTCGATGCCCTCGTTCATGCGCTGCATCATCTCGGGCAGCAACTCCGGCGGGTCCTGCAAATCGACGTCGATGACGAGGACGCGCTGGCCCTGGCAGACGCTGAGGCCAGCGCTGAGAGCGAGGGCCTGTCCGTGATTGCGAGCCAGGTTGACGCAGACGACGTGCGGATCGGTTCGGCCCATCTGGAGCATGGCTTCCCAGGTGCCGTCGCGCGAGCCATCGTTGACCAGGACAATTTCGTAGGGAACGTCGAGATCGCTGCAGACAGTGGTCATGCGCCGATGGAACTCGGGCAGGACGTCTTCTTCATTGAAACAGGGTACGACGACGGAAAGGAAAGGCTTTGCCATGTGGCGTCCTCCTTGACGGACACTCCGGTACGATGATGCAGGGCCTAGTTAGTAACGGAAGAGAAGGGAGTGTGTCAAGACAGGCTGGGTGCGGGCGGTCTTCTTGGCGAGCCGAGCCGCGTAAGCGGCCGGGTGTGGGGCGGTCCCACCCGGCCGCTTACTCGGCTCGCCAAATTCGAGAGGAGCGTCAGGCTGCAAGCGGCGAAGAAAGGCTCACTTGCCGCCGGCGGCCGTGAAGCGCTGGGTGACGGCGTTCCAGTTGACGACCTTCCACCAGGCATCGACGTAGTCGGCGCGCTTGTTCTGATAGCGCAGGTAGTACGCATGTTCCCAGACATCGATGCCGAGAAGAGGCGTCTGTCCGGTCATCAGCGGGCTATCCTGGTTGGCGGTGCTGGTGATGGTCAGTTTGCCGCCGTCGAGGACCAGCCAGGACCAGCCGCTGCCGAAACGGCCCAGCGCCGCCTCCTTGATCTTCGTCTTGAGCGTGTCGAAACTGCCGAAGTTGAGGTTGATCGCGGCGCCGAGGACGCCTGAAGGATCGCCGCCGGAACTGGGAGCCATGATTTCCCAGAACAGACTGTGATTGGCGTGTCCGCCGCCGTTGTTGATTACCTTCTGGCGGACTTCTTGCGGCACGCTGGCGATCTCGCGCATGAGCGTGTCGATCGGCTTGGACAGCAGCGCATCGTGGCCCTGCAGCGCGGCGTTGAGGTTATCGACGTACGTCTTGTGATGGCGGCCGTGATGGATCTCCATCGTCGTCTTGTCGATGGCCGCTTCGAGGGCGTCGGGCGGATACGGCAGGGCGGGAAGAGTGAACGGCATGGGTGTCCTCCTGAAGGATGTGGTCCGGGAATGCGTTCCGGCGAGCGCGGAACGTCCGTCCCTCGCTCGTCGGGAGTAACCTATGATTCGCCGCGGGCGGCGTCAGCGCGGCATGTGTCCCCAGCAGCGCCCCGCTGTCGCGTCGCGGCAGAATTGGAACTGATTGAGGGCAAGACTCAAAGGAAAAGGGCCGCGCCGTTCCAGGTCCTCCAGCAGGGCCGTGCAGGTCTGGTCGAAGTTCGGCAGCTTGTTTTCTTTCAGGATCGAGAAGTTGCGTGTGTGCGTATCTCAGGCGTCGTAGTCCACCTGATAGCGATCCCAGAACAGGTCCCAGGAGAGATTTCGTTCAGGTAACGCTGGCACGGCGGTTCTCCGAAGACGAGATCGCCAACCTCCTGCGGGCATCGTAGCCGCCGATGACGGAAGTGGCAACGCCGCTTCAGGTTCTCGACGTTGGCGGGTGGGTCAGTAGAATGGCGGCGGCGAGGGCAAGCCGCACCGGGGTGCTGGACCGAATCGACAGCATCCCCGGTGGGGCGGCAACTGCTGAGTAGGGTAGACGATGACCGAGCAAGAATGGCTGACTTCTGAAAACCCCATCAGGATGCTTGACGCCGTTGTTGCGAAGGCGAGCAAAAGGAAACTGCTGTTGTACGGAGTGGAATGCTGTTGCATTGTGTGGCGGAATCGAGGGCTTGGCGATTACGGTCCAGCCCTTGAGTGCATTGTGCAGATGGCGGATGGGGCTGACAATTTGCGGGAAGTGAGGGAGAAATGGGCTGGTGAAGGGCATCAGCTTGGTTCTCCAGAAGACCCGCAGGCGCGGTGTTGGAACATGATTTACGTGTCAGCCAGAGTGGGTGATGAGTCTCTGCCAACTGAGGCGACGGCGGCACTCCTTCGGGAGCTTTTCGGCAACCCCTTCCGCCCCGTCTCCTTCGATTCCGCATGGCAGACGCCCACCGTTCTTGCTCTGGCTACAGCCGCCTATGAGAGCCGCATCTTGCCTGCCGGGACGCTTGACCCCGCCCGCCTCGCCGTCCTTGCCGACGCCCTTGAAGATGTTGGCTGCCACGACGCCGACATGCTGAACCACTGCCGCCAGCCGGGAGTGCATGTGCGGGGCTGCTGGGTGCTGGACCTGTTGTTGGGGAAAGACTGGCATGGTTCAAAACAGGCCCTTTTCAGGTAACACTCTACGGCGTTGAGATACGGTCGGTGAATGTCGAAATTCCTTGTTTGATAAGCAGTTGCTGCCAAAATCTATTCGGATGTTCACATGAGAAAGTGTTACCTGGTTTTGAACCATGCCGAAAGACTGAACACCTGAAGGTGCGAACACGAACCTGTTACAGAATTAAGAACCCAGAAACTCTTCTGGAAAAGTCTACGGCTACCACTCCCCCGCCTTATTGCGGTCAAGCTGACCACCTTCTTCTTTGCACGAACAGCCGCCTACTTTCAAAGACGGTGAACCGCGCATGCACATGCCAGATGCCCTTCGTGTCTTTTCCGCGACGCCACTCTCGCTGACTCAAGCCAGCAACTCGTGAATGGGTTGGCCTCCCAGCGCGACGCCGACAGGACGATTCGCCTTGTCGTACACCGGCATGTCCGGATCGATGCCCAGACAGTGATAGATCGTCGCGCAGACGTCAGCTGTGCTGATCGGACGATCCTTGACGTAAGCCGCCTGGGCGTCCGAGGCGCCGACGACCGTGCCGCCGCGAATGCCCGCGCCGGCGAACCACATGCCATAACAGTACGTCCAATGATCCCGGCCGGCGTTGGCGTTGACGCGCGGGGTTCGGCCCATCTCGCTCATCACCACCACCAGCGTCTCGTCCAGCAGATTGCGCCGCTCCAGGTCTTCGAGAATCGCCCAAAGGAACTATTCTCGAAGGTTGTCAAAAAATACATTGTGCGCTTGACAGATCGCCTCTGACCAGCCACAATCTCACCACGACCCATCCCGTCTTGATTTCTCTTCGTTCACGGAGTTTGCCTCAGTGAGTTCGCCGAAGCTCCTATCGCGAGGTCCTGCTGCCTTGTTGTTGGTGCTGGCATGCATGGGCATGCCAGTAGCGCGCGGGGAGGACGGCCCTGACACGGATACGAAAGTTCTTGAAGCCAAGGAAACGCGACAAGATAGTCTCGGCGACCCGTTGCCGCTGGGCGCTGTGATGCGCCTCGGCAGCCTGCGCATGCGCCATCAAAGTCCGGTCAAAGCCGTGGCCATTTCTCCGGACGGCAAGCTCATCGCGTCCGTGGGTGATTATAGCGCTCGGCTATGGTCCGCCGACACGGGCGAGGAGGTCCGACGGTTCTCGCTCCCCCTTGGTCCGAACTTTCACCTCCGGGTACTCAGCTTCTCTCCCGACGGGAAGTGCCTTGTTACCGAGTTTCGGGACAAAGCGGAAGAAGCGCAGTCCTGGTATGCATCGCACCTTCGGCTCTGGGACGTGCAAACGGGGAAGGTGCTCGGTGATTTGGACAGTCCCGGCGGGTCCTTCGCCTTCACCGCGGACGGAAAAACCCTGGTGGCGGGGCGGGATCGGAGGGTGCAGGTCTGGGACGTGGCCAAACGTCAGAAGATCCGGGAGATCAAGATCGAGGGGGGAGGCATCCGTTTTATCGCGCTGTCGCCGGACTGCAAGAGGGTTGCCACTGTCGGGATGGGCTTTCCGAAACTGCCGCGGTTCGGCTGCCGGGTCGATGTGTTCGACGTGGAAACCGGGAAACTCCTTTGGAGCGCTCCAGCGACGGAGGATCGGCTCATCAGCGGCATCGCTTATTCCCCGGACGGCAAGACGATCGCGGTTTCCACGCAAGGGAAGCCGGTCTTGCTGCTGGATGCGCAGACGGGGAAGAAGCAGGGCGATCTCGGCACCGGGGCCTATGCCATGGCCTACTCGCACGACGGCTCCCTTGTGGCTCTGGCGACGGCGGACAAAATGGTGATCACACTGTGGGAGACCGCGACGGGCAAGGAAGTACGCCGGCTCATCGGGCATGGATCCTTCATCGACGACCTGGTGTTTTCTCGGGATGACAAGACGCTCGTGTCCGGCGGGCGTGACTCGTCTGTCCGGCTGTGGGAGGTGTCCACCGGCAAGGAACGGCTCCACTTCCCCGGACACCAGTTCCAACTCTTCGGCATGAGCTATCTCCCGAATGGCCGATCCCTGGTATCGCACGGCAGCGATCACACGGTTCGTTTTTGGGACATTGCGAAGGGGAAGGAAGTTCGTCGGCTCACGTTGACGCCTGTCTCGCAATTGACAAGTATCCACCATTTCGCTGACGGAGACCATAGCAGTTATGAGCCGCACTTCCGGACCCTGGATGTCTCATCCGACGGTACGTCAGTGGCAGTGTGCGACCCGCGCCGGGCCATCCATTTGTGGGACGTCGCGAGCGGCAAGGACACGGAGCTGTGCAAGGGATGGGATGTGGAGGAGGCAGTCTTCTCCCCGAAGGGCAACAGGCTTCTTTCGGCAGGGGACTTGCAGGGGCGCATCCGGATCTGGGATGTCGCCACGAAACAATTGCTCAAGACCTGGTCCGCCGAAAGGCCGCGCGGGGTGATCTTCATGGGGGATGGACAGAAGCTCCTCATAATGGAGTGCCACCTGGTCATGGAGAAAGGCCGCGCGAACTACAAATATGTGTACGCGCTGGTCGAACCGGAGAGTGGAAAGAAACTGGAGGAGTGGCAATTTCCGCTGCCGGATGCGGACTCCTACGCTATGGCCATGGGTCCGGAAGGACTGCGCCTCGCGTTCTCAGCAAACGAACAACTGCCGCGCAAAAAGGAGTGGACCAGTTCCGTTTTCGTCTGGGATTTTCGCTCGGGACTCCTTCGTCCTGGTATGAAGGGACACCAAGGCCGGGCTCATGGCGTGGCCTTTTCTCCAGATTGGAAGCTCGTCGCTTCGGCTGGGGGCGACGACAAGACCATTCGCGTCTGGGAGATAGCGACTGGCCAGGAAGTACTTTGCTTACAGGGACATCAGGCAGGGGTAAACAGCGTTTCCTTTTCGCCTGACGGTGAGCGTTTGGCTTCCGGAAGCAAGGACACCACTATTCTCCTCTGGGACCTGTACGACTCCGGGCGCACGCGTTTGAAGGAGGCCGGCAACGACCTGCGACCCTTGTGGGCGGAACTCGCGGCTGACGACGGCAAGAAGTCCTACCTGGCAATGACTGCCTTGGTCCTGGCGCGAGAGAAGGCGGTCACTTTGCTGAGCAAGGAACTGCGTCCCATGCCTGAGGACACCATGCGGAAAACAACGGAACAATTGCTGGAACAACTGAAGGACAAAAAATTCGAGAAACGCGAGGCCGCGGGGCGGGATCTGCGTGCCCAGGGCTGGGAAGCAGCCCCCGCAATCCGGCACGCTCTCACAAACGCTCCCAACATTGATTTTCGGCGCTCGCTTGAAACGCTCATCGCCGACCTCGGAAAGTTCAAACCCACTGCCGAAGCCAGGCGGTTGCACCGCGCTATTCGCGTGCTGGAATCGATTGGTTCCGCGGAGGCCAGGCAACTTCTGGGAAACCTCTCGCATGGGGCGGAGTGGGCCGAACAGACCCGAGAGGCGCGTGCGGCGTTGGCCCGCTTACAACAACGGCGCTCAGAGAAGTAACCGGAACGTTTCAGTCCTTGTCCGATCTGCCACCGCGTGGGAGGTCAAGGGCTGAACTCTTACAGGTTCCGCCGCTCACGGCGGGCCAGCATCGTCGGATCCTCAACTGGGAGATAGACTCGCATGTTCAACTGGTTCAAGTCCTCGCGGGATCGGTTGCTGGGTGGAAAACGGCGGAGTCAAACGGTTCGCCGACAACCGAGGCGTCTTCCCCTCATCGTGGAATTGCTGGAGGAACGGCTCGCCCCAGCGGTCTACACGGTGAACTCGGCCGCCGATACTGGGCAGGGGAATGGTCTTCTCGGCGACCTGCGCTACTGCATCACTCAAGCCAATGTCAATGCGGGTAGCACCATCAACTTCGCTATCCAGAACGTGCAGACGATCAAGCTGACGGATACCCTCACCATCAAAAAGCCCATGACAATCGACGGCTACAGCCAGCTCGGTGCGCGGGTGAACTTCCTGCAGACCGGGGACAATGCGGTGCTCAAGATCGTCATCGATGGCGGTCCCAACACAGTCGCGACGGCGTTCGACATTCAGGCGGGGAACGTGACCATTCGGGGCCTGGATATCGTGAACTTCCAAACGAATGCCATCACCATCACGGGGGGCATGGGAGTAACCAACGACAAGATCGCCGGCAACTTCATCGGCGTGGATACCACGGGCCGCACAGCGGCAGCAAATTTGGAAAATGGGATCACGCTGAGCGAAGTGACCCAGGCCACCATCGGCGGGACGACGCCTGCAGAGAGGAACATCATCTCCGGTAATGGGACACTGGCACCGACATCGGGAATCTGGATTGACAAGGGAGGAAACAACGTCGTCCAGGGCAACTACATCGGCACCGATTCCACTGGCACCAAGAAACTAGGCAATGGGGGTCCCGGCATCCTGATCTATAACAGCAGCGACAACCAGATCGGCGTCGGACACATGGGAAACGTCATCTCTGGAAACGCCACAGATGGCGTCCACATCGCCGGCGAGAACTCCGTGGATAACATCCTTCAGAGCAACTTCATCGGCACCGACGCGACAGGTGCGGTCGCGCTGAGCAACACCGGCGACGGAGTGCAAATTTCCGGCGCCTCCGGAACCAAGGTGGGCATCGGCGACCCCGATCCGAGCAAGGCCAAGGGCAACCTCATCTCCGGCAATGGCAATTTCGGCGTGGAGATATCAGTGAGCGGTACTACGCAGAACTACGTTTCCGCTAATTCCATCGGCACCGATGTGTCAAGGACCAACCCGCTCGGAAACATCAAGGGCGGCGTTTCGGTCAACGGCGACACCAACTTCATCGGCAGTGGGACGCTCGGCGATGGCAACGTCATCTCCGGCAACGGAGACCCAAATGACCCGGCGAACCCCCTTTCCCCCCGGCATCACCATC
>JBBSDR010000054.1:0-12702 GCA_038240465.1 Gemmatales bacterium | reverse complement strand
GGGCATCGATCCGAAGTTGCAGGTGCTGGATCCGAGTGGACGGCCCGTGAACGTGCTGGACGATCCCGAGCCGATCGAGGAATTGCTCTGATTCCTTACGCGGCGATGTCAACAACCAGGCGAGCCGCCGGATGTATCCGGTGGCTCGCTCTGTTCTCACCCCTACTCCGCGGGCGGCTTGTAGCCGGGCGGCGCCACGACAACCTCGAAGTCCGATCCCTTGAGCTTGCGCAGTTCGTCGTTCATCACCGGGATGCGCGGATCGGGCGCCACCGAGATGGCCCAGTCGATGCCATTGTCGGCCACGAACATGCCGTACTTCTTCAGCGCCTTGAGGATGGTCTGCACCTCGGGCGAGAAGTCCTTCACGTCGAAGTCCTTCCGCAGCCGCAGCCGTTCGCCCATTCGCGGCAGGTTTTCGTCTGTCAACTTGCTGGCGAAATGCGTCGCCGGGTAAACGTACTCGCGCCGCGTCCGCTGCACGGTCACGCGCAGCGCGTGTTCGACAGCGCCTCGCTTCAACTCGTCGTAGCGCACCACAGAGGGGAAGACCGGCAGACCGGCGGCGTCGGACGACGTCCAGCCATCAGGACGCATCGCGTTCGTCTTCAGATCGAACACCGATGACTGGGCCGCCTGCCAGCCGGCATCGGTCTTTTTCATCTGGTAGAACTCGTACAGCTTGCGGTTCGTCGGATCGATGACCAGGGCATGACGGTCGCCATTCACCTTCAAGGCGTCGCGCTGGATGTCGTCGAGAGTCGCCTTGTTGCCAGGCTGGCGCTGGTAGTTGGCCGGCCAGCCCTCAATGGGGATGTTGTCGGGGACAGGGAACGGCCCTTTGTCCGACTCGCCTGGATATTCCACAATCTTCACGTCGATCTTCTTCTGGCCGGGCGGCACGAGGACGAAGCTCATGTCCGGGTTGTAGCGGAACGGCTTGGCCGCGCCGATGGAGGCGACGATGTTTTTCGAGCGGCCGTGCAGCGGCCAGTCCTCGACGACAAGGTTCCAGGGATTGTCAGGAGGGAACACTTCCAGGGCCGACAGAATCGCGTCAGCCTCGGGGGTGTCGAACATCAGGGGCTTCTCGATCTTTGGCATCTTCGCCGCCCGAATCCGCGCCACTCGCGCGGGGTCGCCGTGGACCGGAGGGGCCGCGGCCGCCTTCGGAGTTCCCGCTCCCGGGACGACGAAGGGAGTGACCGTCAGATCGAGGTTCAGGTCGCCGACCTTCCCCTTGATGCGATAGCCGACGAGTGGCTGCGGGCCGGACGCGATCGCGGGAGCAGGCTGCGTTGCGGCGTCGGCCCCTTCGAGCCAGATGTCGCTGAAGTACACCGTTGGGCCCTTGCCGTCGGCGTCGAGGAGGTACCACCGCGTGACGCTCGCCAGGTTCGGCGTCGAGCCATTGACGTTCAACATCTCATCCGTGCCGATCGCCACCTCATTCTTGCCGGGCTTGAGCTTGATCGGCATGACCACGCGCGTCTGATAACTGGTGGACCGAGAGTGAACCACGGTGAGGTACAGGGAGACGACGTCCTTGCCGTCGTTGAATGCATCGAAGCGAAAGCGGGCGAATTTCTTCCAGTCCTTGTTTGCACCGGCGAGGCCGCCAAAGCTATCGTTGGGAGCGAAGGCCACCTTGAGTGCCTTGCCACCGCCGAGTTGCTTGAAGCCGTCCACGATCTCCGGCTTGGTTTTGTCGTCCAGGCCGGTGTCGGATGGTACTTGTCCCTTGCTGACATTCAGCAGAAAAGTCTTCTCGGATGGTGTGTCCGGCGGGGCGTCCGCGAGGGCGAGGCACGCGACCGTCAGGGGAGCGAGCAGAAGCAGGCGAAGGGTCATGGCGGTCTCCGTGGTGTTGCCGCTTGCGGCTTAGCGGGCAGCCCGCTAAGCCGCAAGCGGCAAGAAAGAGGTAAGGAATTCGTCCAGTCAAGTTCAATGCTCCACGCGAAGGATGTAGCGCAGCCGAACCTGGCTTTCCTTGTAGACGAGATACTCGCTTTGCGTGAAGGAACTGCCGCTGTACTTGCTCTGTTTGATCGGCTTGCCTTGCGGGATGATGACCTTCTTGCCCTCGAATTCCCACTCGATGTCGTGCTGCGGGTCCGGCTCGGTGTGGCCGCGAGCCACGATGCAATCATATCCCTTCGGCGGAGCTTTCAGGCTCGAGTTGTCTCGCAGGATGGTGTGTTCCTTGCCGAGTGCAGCCTCGGCCAGGAACATCACTCCCGTCTTGCCGGACCAGCCGACATAGCCGACCGACTTGCCGTTCTCTGACGCCAGGTAGATGCCCCTGCCGACCCGGCCGCCCGAGTGGGGCATGATGCGCAGGCCGGAGCCGACGATGGCGGCGACCACGGCGACGTTGGTGCCGTGCCAGAGCAGCTTGCGCTCGACGATGTCATTGTGGGCCGCGAACCGTTCGCGCTCTCCCTTGCGATCGGCGCGGAAAGCATCGATCAACTTGAGCTTGTAGTAGCCGCCGGCGCCCGTCTGCTCCATGTAGTTCTTCATGAAGTCGAACTCGGGCGATTTTGGATCGACCCATTCGAGGTCGGCCTTGAGCGTTTTGTAGTGTTCGTCGGCGGGGTTGGGGAGCAGGGTTTCTTCCTTGTCGGACTCGCTCGCCTTCTTCTGCATACCCAGGGCGATTTCGATGTCGTTGAGGACGTTGAGCATGTCGAACTTTTTCTGCACCAGCTCGATCGTGTTGATCGGCGGCGGCACATGCCGGCCGAACGCATGCGGAATCAGCGTGTAGAAGCGCGACGACAGATCGTTGATGGGCTTCGTTTTCTTCGACGAGATGGCCGTCTCGAGTTCTTCGAGGACCTGATAGCCCTTTTGCACCTGCGACTTGGTGATCTGGCCGAGCGGCATCTTCTTGACGTCGATGTCGAAGCTCGCCATCGCGCCTCGGAACACGTCGTGATCGAAGATGAGGGACATGAAAGATTCCATGGACGGATGCAGTTTCGACGGCGCGGTGCCGCGCGGCTTGGGCTGGAGCTTGGCGGCTTCCTTGTCGAGGGCGCGCAGTTTCTCCTCGACCTCGGTCGCCTTTTGGGCGGCCGCGGCGGAGCGTTCGATCTCGATGAGGGTATATTTGCCCGGCTTGGCGACGAAGTTGGCGCGGTCCTCCCAGGTGTTGCTGCTCTTGTCGCGGAACTTCGCCTTGAAGCATTTCTTGGCGTCGTCGAGGCTGCCGTTGCCGAGCAGAGCGTTCTGGCCGGGTTCGCCGACTCGGCCCCAGCGAGTCCAGGCGTAGTATTTCCCGCCCGACTCCACGAGCTGGATGACATAGAACTTGTTGTTGTTGGCGCCGATGTTTGTCTGATTCAGCATCGCGTCCCAGTCATCGACGACGCGGGACTTGCTCTTGAGCGGACAGTGTTCATCGACGGGGATGACGATGGCCGCCGGTTCCGCTGCCGGTACTGGCGGGGTGACGACTGCGGGCGCTTTCGCTTTCGCTTTCTTTGCCGCTGCCGGCGCAGCGGGGGTGACTGCGGGCGTTTTCGCTTTCTTGGTTACTGCTTTCGCCATGGACATGACCTCCGCGCTGTACGTCTCGGCGTGTTCGCGCACTTTCCCGTTACCCGATGCGATCCCTCCCACAGCCAGGAGACGGTGGGGAAGGATCGGTCACGATTGAGGGTATGAGTCTACAGCGCGAAAAAACGGATCGCAACCTGAGCCGCACAGAAATTCCTGTAGGTCAGGTGCGATCCGCAGACAGGGCCGCCTCACCTCACATGCGCTCGGCCGTGCGGATGCCGAGCAGATCGAGGCCGCGCTGAATGACGCGAGCGGTCAGATCGCAGAGCAGCAGCCGGCTCTGCTGCACGTCGGGCGCCGGCCGCGGATCTTTGAAGATGGTGCAACTGGCGTAGAACGTGCTGAACGCGCTCGCCAGACTGAACAGGTACGACGTCAGCAGATTCGGCTTGTATTCCGCTGCCGCGACGGCGAGCGCCTCGTGAAAGCGCAGCAACTGCACCGCGAGAGCGAGTTCCTCCGGCGAATCCAGCAGCAGGGGCGGGGGCTGAGTCCGGAAGGGCGCGACGTCCACGTTGAACTTGCTGAAGATGTTTCGGTTTCGGGCGTAGGCATACTGCATGTACGTTGCAGTGTTGCCATCCATCGCCATCATCTTGTCCCAGTCGAAGATGTAGTCGCTCGTCCGGTTTTGCGCCAGGTCAGCGTACTTCACCGCTCCCAGGCCGACAATCTCTGCGATCCGCGCCCGCTCCTCGACAGGCAACTCGCCGCTGTTCGCATCGACCACCTGACGCGCCCGGCTGACCGCCTCGTCGAGCAGCGATTCCAGGCCGACGACGTCGCCGACGCTTGTCTTGTAGGGCTTCCGGTCCGGACCCATGATCGTGCCGAAGCCGACATGCTCCATGACAAGGTCCGCATGGCCCCAGAGCCGGGCCACGGTGAATAGCGCCTTGAAGTGATCGCCCTGGCGATGATCGACCACATAGAGCAGCACGCTGGGGTTGAAGTGTGCCGCCCGATACGCAATCGTGGCCAGGTCCGTCGTCGCATAGTTGAAGGCGCCGTCGCTCTTCTGGATCATGAACGGCGCTTGCAGTCCCGGCACGGGAACAACGAGAGCGCCCTGGCTTTCCTCCGCCAGCCCCCGCGCCCGCAGGTCGGCCACAACGCCGGCCAGCATCTCGTCGTAAGCGCTCTCGCCGAGCCATTCGTCGAAATGGATGTCGAGCCGCTCGTAGACTCGCTTCAGCGCCGCGAGACAGTGCGGCATGAACTGCTGCCACAGGGCGCGGTTCTCCGAATCGCCGGCATGGAGTTTCGAGGTTTCCAGCCGCCCCGCCTGCTCGACGGGCTTGCCTCGTTCCACCAGCCGTTCCATCTCCTCCCGTGGAGGTGGATTTTCCTCTTCGGTGTCGGGGAATAACTTCTCGAACAGCGCCTTTGCCTCGGTCTGCTTGCCCTGCGCTTCCAGCGCCTTCACCTTGTCGAGTTTGGCGGCATACTTGTCAACAGGCTGGATCAAGCTGATGGCCAGCCGATAGAGCCGGGCCAGTTCCGCGACGGGATTATCTCGATATGCCTCCTCGTTCCGCTGAGTCTTCCAGCCCCAGAGGATCATGCCCATCTGGGCGCCCCAGTCCCCGAGGTGATTGTCGCCAATCACCTTGTGTCCCAGGAATCGCAGCAAGCGCGCCAGCGCATCGCCGATGATGGTCGAACGCAGATGACCGACGTGCATCGGCTTGGCGACGTTGGGCGAACTGTAGTCAATGACGTAGGTCAGCGGTTTCGTCGCCGGCTCGACACCGAGCCGTTCATCGGTCGCGATATTCCGCAGCTGCGACGCGAGCCAATCTTTTTTCAAGCGCAGGTTGATGAACCCGGGTCCGGCGATTTCGGGGACCTCGAGCATGTCGCCAAGGGGCAGCTGCGCGACGATCCGCTGTGCGATCTCGCGCGGCTTTTGGCCGAGTTGTTTCGCCAACCCCATGGCGCAGTTGGCCTGGTAATCGCCGAAGCGATTGTTTTGAGCGGGCTGGACCTGAGAGGCAAAAGGGGTAGGATCCGCTGTCAGGCCTCTCAGCGCGATGGCAAAGAGTCCCTGCAGATGTTCGAGCAGGTTCATGATGGGGTATCCGTCCCGGGAAAAGAATCAGAGTCCTGCGCTGGTCTTGTTCGCCGCAATGACTTCGGCGAGCGGCACGGCGTAAGTGCCGGTGCATTGGACAAACCGGCACGCTTACGCGGTGCCGGTGATTTGGACAAACCGGCACGCTTCGGCCGTGCCGGTGCTTTGGACAAACCGGACCGCTTACGCTGTGCCGCTCGCCTCACACCGAGCGGCAAGACCTATCAGTTCCGCATCCAGTCGATTCGCGGGGCGTCTTGCCACAACTCTTCGAGGCGATAGTATTCGCGGGTTTCGGGTGAGAACAGGTGAATGACGACGTCGCCATAATCCTGGACGCACCACTTGCTGGCCTCGAAGCCCTCGATGGACAGGCGCTGGTCTCCCAGGCCGCGCATCGAAGCGTCGAGTTCCTCGGCGAGAACGTGGATTTGACGGCGGGTGGCGCCAGTGATGAGGACGAAATAATCGAACAGGGGCGTCTGGCCGCGCATGTCCAGAACGAGGATTTCACGGGCCTTGTGGTCCGCGGCGAGTCGAGCGGCCTGGCAGGCACGATCGAGAGCGGAGACGATCGGACAGTCGGTAGCGATGCTGCTGAGCACGGTTGCGGCGTTCAAAGGACCTCCTTCCGGCTAGGCATTCCGGGCCGTGAGGTCATCCAGCTAACCGTGTGCAAGGTGCAGTTCGGTTTCACCGGTTTTGAGATAACCTCCGGACCGGAAAGGCCGGTCCCATTGGGGATGAAAGCACCACGGGTTGATAAAGAGGAGGGTCACCGCGATCGACCTATCCTCTCCCATGAGTATCATCCTGTAACCAAAGGACGTCGTCAAGCGTCTGCATCGCGGATTCCCCGGCATTCTGGAAATTCCCTGCCAGCGAAGCCGTCGCCTTCCGCACAACCCTCCCGGCCCTCAGAATAGACAGCGAAAGCCCAACCGGGTTCACGGCACAGGGCAAATCCGGCTTCTGGCGCCGCGTTTCTGGCTCTTGAACTGCTCTGGTACAATTTCGTCGTTACCGCTATAAGCCGGCCCGCTCAACACGCAAGACGGTTCAGCGACACCTCTCACCGGAGCAGGAATAAGATGAAGAAGATTTTCTGGTGCAGCGTGGCCGTCGCCGTGGCGGCCGCCAGCAGCGTTTACCTCGCTTCCCGACATGTCGAGGAGTATTCCTTCAAGACCGTCGGCCACGCCATCGCGGCCCTCGGCAGCGAAGAATCGGCAAGCAACAGCGGCGAAAGCGCTCCGGTCCCCGAGCCGATTCCCGCCACGGGCTTGCCGGTCGTCACCCCGTCGGCCCCGGAAGCCATGGCGCCGGACGCCGGGACGGCCCAGGTTGTGGCCCGGCTCGATGGCGCGGCGCAGGGACAGATCACGATCGATGAGTCAAACCCGATCAGCGATTTTGCCATCAGCAGTCCCAGCACGCTGCCGAAGATTGGCGAAACGGTCCAGTCCTTCCCGGTGCCGCCGTCGAAGATGCCGTACTGCCAGGACGATACGGAAGTCAGCCAGGTGCATATGCCCTACGCCGACGACGAGGACACCGGCGAGGAAGAAGCGGAAGTCTGGGGCCTGCTGCGTCAGGCCGCTCGTGAGGCGACGGAGGAGACGACCCGGACGCCCGAGAAACTGCCTCTAGCGCCGAAGGAGATTAACGAACAGGAAAAGGTCGAAGAGGAGCAGCAGCAGAGCGGCGCGAACAGGATGGACCAGTGTCCTTCCCAGTATCATCACGAACAGGTCTGCCCTTACAGTGGCCATTCCTGCCCGCTGCCGCAGGTCTGTCCGTCCGCTCCCGAGACACCGGTGAAGAAAAAGGAACCGATGGACGCCGGCGAGGAGCAGGAACCGCCTCACCGCAATCTCGACACGATGGAGTTCCGCCCCAGCGATGCCGGCTTCCAGCACTTCGTCCCGGGTCCATTCTGACCGTTCTTGCCGCTTGCGGCTTGGCGGTCTTGTCCGCGAAGTCGCAAGCGGCTCAGGAGCCTTCCGCAGCGAAGGTTCGCAGTGGAACGCTCTCTCCGGCCCGAACCGCGAAGAGCGGGCGAATCGCGCAGCTATCCTTGAACCGCAGGTTGCCCGTCAGCGCGGGCCATTCCTTGCCCTCGGCCAACTCTTCTCGCAGCCCCAATCCGCCGCTTCCGCGTCCCTTGCGCAAACCCTCGACCAGGACGCGAATCAGTTCGTAGCCGCGACAGGCATCGGCGTCAGCCTCCTCCTTGTACTTTTCCCGATAGCGCGTCAGAAACTTCTTGCCCGCCTCATCGAATCGACTTGTCGCGTGGACCGTCACGCCGTGGACCTTGCCGCGCAGGTCGGGGTCCGCCTCGATGCGCTGCCACTGCACCGACTCGCCGGCGAAGACGATCTGCACTTTGTGATTCTGTCCGGCCAGCGCCTGCCAGGCATCGGAGACGCGGTCGGCCATCGCGGCGACGACCAGCACTTGTGCCTCGGCTTTCTTCAGACGCTCCAGCAGGCGCGCGGGCAGTTCCGTCCCCTTGATCTCCAGCGATTGCAACTGCCGGCCCGCGCCGGAGCGCCATTCTTGCGTGAATGCCGTGGCCACCGCCGCACAGACGGGAAGCGTCTCATCGACGACAAGGACGGCCCGGCTGGCGCTGAACTGTTCGGCGGCGAAGCGCGCCAGCGAGTCGCCGCGGAAACGGGGCGACACATCAAGGGAGAAGACGCCTTCGAGGCTGGGCGTGACCACACAGGCGGGAGTGAGGAGGGCAGGCGTGTACGGCTGGAGGGCCTGGGCGAGACGGTCGGCGTTGGCCTGATCGCGGCCCCCGACGACAGCGGCGAGCTTGTTGAGCGTGACAAGCCGGACTGCTTCGCTACGAGCGCGTTCGGGCTGTCCCCGGCTGTCGGCGTGCAGGATGGCCAGGTGCCGGCCGGCGATGCGCTGGTCCTCGCCGTTGGCCTCCTCGACGGCCAGGAGCATGCCGCGTTTCATGGACTCCCCGGCAGCGCGTTCGGGACCGCTGAGAGGGCCTACCTGTCCAATCCAGATTGGCTCCTCGGAGCCGTGCCGCGAGCAGCCCGGCAAGGCCAGCAGCGACGCAAGCATCAGGAATCGTCGTCGTGAGAGCATACGTTCGTTGTAGTTCTCGCGTGCTGGATTGGCGAGCCGCGAGCGTCAGCGACCGGAGTGATGCGAAGACTCCGACCGGAGTGATGTGAAGACTCCGACCTGAGTGATGTGAAGACTCCGACCTGAGTGATGCGAAGACTCTGGTCGCCCTGGTGGCCGGTAAGAGCGAGCCGGCGTATGATCCTCAACAGTGCAGCCGAATCGCGGGGCAGCCAGCACGCGAGCGGGGGAACCAACGAGCCGGTGCAGCCGGCTCACGGGGCGCGGGTCCACTCCTGGACCGGGGTACTCACAAGCCCTAGCCCGTCAGCTAACCTCGCAGGCAGGCCGGAGAAGTTCTCCGGCTGATATTGAGAGGGCGCTGTCACGTCTTCTGCACGGACGCCATGCCCGCCTTTCGAGAATCCAACCGTGTCCACTCCCGAGGGTCCGGTCACTCCTCCCCCGGCCAGCCATGTGCGCCGCGCCGCTCAAATTATCGTCATCAGCAGCGTCACGTTTACCTTTATCTCCTACTGGCGCACCGCCGCCGTCGTCCTGTGCGACCTCGGCAGCACCGCCTTCTACATCGGCGGCATCGTCGAGCAGTCCATTGGCCCCGCCGCTCCGTGGTTCATCCTGTTCGTCATGCTCTTCAGTTATGCCGTCCGCTGGGTCTACATCGAGAGTTGTACCCTCTTCGTTCGCGGCGGCGTCTATCGAGTCGTCCGCGAGGCGATGGGGCGATTCGCCGCCAAGTTCGCCGTTTCGGCGCTGATCTTCGACTACGTCCTCACCGGCCCTATCAGCGGCGTCTCGGCGGGACAGTACATCATCGGACTCATCCTCGAGATCATCTCTCTTGCCGGCGGCGGCGAGATCCCCAAGGATACGCGCGACGTCTGGAAAGCGTGGGGTTCGGTCCTGATCGCCAGTCTGATTACCCTCTACTTCTTCCGCCAGAACCTGATCGGCATTCACGAATCGAGCGACAAGGCCGTCAAGATCATGATTATCACCTCCGTTATGGCGGTCATCATGCTCAGCTGGTGCGGCCTGACTCTGGTCATGCAGCCCGAAAAGATCAACGCCGTCCCCGTTCAGCCCAACTTGCATCCGAAGCTCAACCCATCCACGAACGAGATGGAAGACCCGACAGGCTTTCTCAGCGGCACACAGACCGGCAAGACGCTGAACGATCTGGACGGGTCGCAGTGGCTGTCCTTGATCGGCGTTGTCGGCGTGTTCCTGGCGTTCGGTCATTCCGTGCTGGCCATGAGCGGCGAGGAGACGCTGGCGCAGGTCTATCGCGAAGTGGAGGCGCCCAAGTTGCCAAACTTCAAGAAGGCCGCCTTCATCGTGTTCGCCTTCAGCCTGGTCTTCACCGGCGGCATCAGTTTCCTCGCCGTGATGATCATTCCGCACGAAGTTCGCATGCGCGACTATTCGGACAACCTGATCGGCGGCCTGGCGATGCACGTCTGGGCGCCGCAATGGGCGCAGCCGTGGGCGCCGCTGCTGCTGAACGGCTTCGTCGTCATCGTCGGCTTTCTGATCCTGGCCGGAGCGGCGAACACGGCCATCATTGGCTCCAACGGCGTGCTGAACCGCGTCGCGGAAGACGGCGTCGTCCCGGGCTGGTTTCTGAAGCCGCATCCGAAGTACGGCACGACCTATCGCATCCTTTACCTCATCATCGGTTTGCAGTTGGCGACAATCTTTCTGAGCCAGGGCAACGTCATCTGGCTCGGCGAGGCGTATGCATTCGGCGTCGTCTGGAGCTTCGTCTTCCAGGCGCTGTCGATGACGATCCTCCGCTTCAAGGACCCCAGGCCGCGGGCGTTCAAGGTGCCGTTGAACATCCCCATGGGAAAGTTCGAGTTGCCGCTGGGTCTGATCATCATCCTGCTGCTCTTGCTCGGCGCCGCGATCATGAATTTTCTGACCAAGGAGGTGGCCACGATTGGCGGCGTGGTGTTCACGGCAGTCTTCTTCACCGTCTTCAGCGTCAGCGAGCGCTACTACGAGAAGCGGCGCCGCGGCGAGAAGCACGAACACCTCGAACAGTTCAACCAGGCAACGCTGCCGACGGCGACGCCTCAAAGTCTGGGGCTGACACTGCCGTATCGCAAGCTGGTGGCCATCCGTTCGCCGCAGAACCTGTTCATGCTCGAGAAGGCGCTGGCGGAGACCGATCCGGAGACGACGGGCGTTGTGGTGATGACGGCCAAGCATCGGCCGCCCGAGGATGGGGAAGGCTCGGACGTCGAACTGGACATCTACGATCAGCAGTTGATGACGGCCGTCGTCAATGTCGCGGAAAAGGCCGGCAAACAGGTGAGGCCGGTGATTGTGCCGACGAACAATCCGCTGCACGCCGTCGTTCAAATGGCCAAGAACCTGCAAGTGCAGGAACTGGTCATGGGCGCTTCTAACAAGTACACCGCTGACGAACAGCTCGAACAGATCGCCTTCTTCTGGATCACGATTCACGGCGGTGAGACGCCGCCGTTGACGGTCCGGCTGCTGAGCTGGCAGAGGGACGTCTATCTCGACCTGGGCGGCGGCAATCGCATTCCGAGGATCAGCGAGCGGAAGGCGAAGTCCGTGGCGGAACTGCGAGCGGCCGGCGTCGGCGTCGAGCGCGTGCTGCTCGCTCACGACGGCACGGTCAACGGCAGCGACATGCTCCAGGCCCTGCTGACGATGCTCGATCCCAACGTGCCGCTTGGTCTGATCTGTCCGGCTGGCGATGGAGCGCAGTCCGCCAACGGGCCGACTCCCTTGCAGCAGGATCAGCGCCGCGCGCGCAAGCTGGGCCGCGACCTGGAAGTTCACGCCGTCAGTGGGGTCTGGGCGGAAGACGTGGTCAACGTGGCGCGGGAGTTCAATTACAACCTGATCGTGCTGCCACTGCCGGCGGAGCGTCCCGACGGCGAGCCGCTTCCGGATGGTTCGGAGCCGCCGTGGAACTCCGCGATTGATGAGATCTTGAAGAAGGCGCCGTGTCGAGTGTTCCTCGCCGCGCCGGCGCCGATCCCGAGCGGCACGGATGAAGGGCCGCCTGCGAGGGTGTCTTGAGTTGGTGAGTCGTCTTTCTTGCCGCTTGCGGCTTAGCGGTCTTCTCCCGCAAACCGCAAGCGGCAGAAAGCGCGAGCGTCGTTCCGGTCAATGATTGTAAATGAACTCCTTGGTATTCAGCAGCGTCCACAGCACATCCTCGACGGCAGTGCGGCGATCGACGCCCTCTTGCTTGAACGTCTCCAGCAACAACGATCGTTCTTTCTCGCGTGGATACCGGCCCAGCACGGCCAGGTACAGATCGTCGAGAATCTCCGTTGGCGTCTTCGTCGAGTCGGCCAGCATCCGGGCCGTGCCGCGCCGCGCCCGGATCTTACCCATGATCTCGGGTGAGTTCATCAGATGCAGCGCCTGGGTGATGCTCGGCTCGTTGCTGCGCTCGCACTCACAGACGCTGAAACGCACCGGCCGGCCAAAGATGCGAAAGAAGTACGACGGCATGCGGTTGTCCCAGATCTGAATCGCCCGATGTCCCTCCGGCCAGCCGTTGAACTTCTCGCCAACGCCCGTCGTCTGACAGACCGCGTCGAGCAGCACCTCGGCCGGCAGCGCCTTGTTTGGAGCGTGCGAGAAGTTCTGCTCGTCCTCGCGATTGACCGTAGTCGCCGTCCCCAACTGGTAGACGCGCGATAGGAGCAAGCTGCGCGTGAACGCCTTCACGTCGTACTTCAACTCGCGCAGATGCTTCGCCAACTCGGCCAGCAGCGCCTCATTTGTCGCGGGATTGGTGGCCCGAAGATCGTCGAGCGGCTCGACCAGGCCGCGACCGAAATAGTGCGCCCACAGCCGATTCGCCAGGGACTGCGCGAAGTAGGGATTGTCCGCCGCCGTCATCCAGTCGGCCAGCACGCTCCGCCGATCCGCGACCTTCGCCAGATCGACCGCCG
>JBBSDR010000053.1:0-12789 GCA_038240465.1 Gemmatales bacterium | reverse complement strand
TCATCTCCACGCCGCTGCCGCCCGGCGTCTCGAAGGACGACAAAACGATGCAGCGAATGCACTCGCTGCTCGATGATACAGTGACGCGCCAACTCGGGCCGTTCGTCGAGGCGTTCTTCTGGCGACTCAACATCACCGAGACGAAATCCGAACGCGGGGCGGTCAACGAGTTCCGTCTCAAGGTGACCAGCAAGGGAACCAAGGTGACGCGCAAGGAGAACTGGAACCATGAACCCGTGCTGTTCTTCGGCGCGCTCCCCGCGAGTTGGTTCATCTCGTCGCCAGCTCACATGGTCTACTTCATTGAGGATTACCTCGTCAACGCCATCGGCGGCTGGATCATCGTCCTCCTCGGCATCGTCGCCACGGCGTCCTTTGTGCCGAATATGCTGCGCAAGGGCAGTATCGACCTGGTCGTGTCCAAGCCCGTCTCGCGGCCACAACTGTTGATATTCAAGTACTTCGGCGGATTGACGTTCCTGTTCCTCAACGCGA
The DNA here is from genome assembly GCA_038240465.1 of Gemmatales bacterium. Lineage (GTDB taxonomy): Bacteria > Planctomycetota > Planctomycetia > Gemmatales > Gemmataceae > JBBRIK01. Next base: position 12,294 of record JBBSDR010000053.1, on the reverse strand, counting down.
GCTTTATCATCGGCGCCGTCTGGCTGATCGTTGGTTTGCGTTCCGGGATCTGGTCATGGGGCGTCCTGCTGACCATCCCGATCCTGACGTTTTTCTTCGCGATCCTCTATGCCGTGTCGGTGTTCGTCGCCGTGCTGACGCGCAGTACGGTAGTCTGCATTCTGCTGACGTGTGTGGCCTGGTTTGTGATCTGGCTGTTCGGGCTGCTGTACGGGTTGACGTTTCCCGATCCGATCCTGCCGGAGTCGGTCCAGGCGAAGATGGATGAGGCACAAAATCGTTCTTCCAACTCCGAAGGACTCGATTTGCCCTCGTGGGCGTCGGGGACCATCAAGGGAATGCACAAGGCCCTGCCGCGGACGCGCGACCTGGGCAAGTTGACGACGCGGCTGCTCAGCCAGGATTTGCTCTCGGAAGCCGAGCGACGGTACGAAGGAGTGGAAAGACCTTTGCAAACGAACTGGTTCGAGTGCCTGGCCATCTCCTGCGCATGGATCGCCCTCCTGCTCGGCGCATCCTGCTGGATGTTTGCCCGCCGCGATTATTAGAACGAGTCCGGATATTACCTCGGCACAGAAGAAACGCACGCTTTCTTGTAGCCGAAGTCGCCAGACTTCGGGCCAGCAAGGCACCCGAAGTCTGGCGACTTCGGCTACGAGTGATCTTCTTTCTTGCCGGGGTAATACGATGCCTCAATCCGAACACTTCTCGCTTCTCCCCAACGTCAGCCGGTTTCCCTGAAGGGGGAAGGCTGCTCCCGCGGCTTGGCGAACCGCCCGCCAAGCCGCAAGCGGCAACCCGTTATTTCGCCCTCAGTCCTGAGCGAGGATCTCGATCGCGTTGCCGGCCGGATCGCTGATGTAGACCGAGCGAGTGCCGTCGCGATGCGGCTTCAGCGGGCCGAACTGCTCCGCCTCGGGATGAACAAAGGCCAGGTGCGGCGGATGCTGCTCCGGCAGGACCAGGGCCAGTTTCAAGTTGGCGAACTCGAGCATGGCCCAGCTCGCGTCCTGATAGGAGACCTTGCAGTGAAAGGTCTTCGTGTACCACTCGACCGCCAGGGCCACGTCCTTGACGGCGACGGCGACGTGATGCAAGGAATCGAGAGACATGAGGAATCCCCGTGACGTTTTTTGTGAAGGCGCCGAGAAGAAAGGACGATGTACTCATCCTCCCCTATCATTGTAGGTGGAGACCTTCTCGCGGAACTTTTCCATTAGCCTCTGGCAAGCGCGAGATATTCGCGATATCCTTACAAGGACTTAACAGCGGGGTGTTTTCGCCCCCACCAGAACACCGGAGCGTCACCTACCGTGAAGAAGATCGCGATTCTGCCCACTCTGCTGACGCTGGGCAATGCCGTGTGTGGCTTCGCGGCGCTGGCCTTTGCCAGCAAAATCGATCCCGCCGACCCAGCGACCGACGTCTTCTTCGCCTACAGCGCCTGGCTCATTCTCGGCGCGATGGTGTTCGACGGACTCGATGGCTACGCAGCCCGGCTGTCGAAGACGGCCAGCGAGTTCGGCGGGCAGCTCGATAGTCTCTGCGACGCAATCAGTTTCGGCGTTGCCCCGGCGTTCCTGCTCCTGCGCCTGGGCCGCGAGTGGGAACAGAGCCTCATCCAGCAGACCATCGCGGTGATCGCCGTCCTCTACATGGCCTGCGCCATCCTGCGTCTGGCTCGCTTCAACGTCGAGAACTCTCCCGATGCCTCCGCCCACAAACGCTTCAAGGGCTTGCCCTCGCCCGCCGCAGCCGGCTGCGTTGTTTCGCTGTGTCTGCTTCGAGGCGGTCTCTCGGCCGAGTGGACTTTCCTCGATCCCGAGCGCGTTCAGTTCTGGGTGACGGCCTGGGCGCCCCTGGGAACGCTGCTGGTGGCCCTGCTGATGGTATCGCGGGTGCCGTATCCGCACCTGACCAAGCAGCTGCTGCGCGGCCGGCAGCGATTCAGCCATGTCATTCGCGTTCTCCTGCTCCTGGCTCTGATTGTGCTGTCGCGCGAACTGGCGGTGTTTCTGCTGTTCTGGGGCTACACGCTGAGCATGCCGCTCCGCTATCTCATCGTCAAGGCCCTCCGTCAAGCGCCAACGGTCCAGCCTGGACTCGAAGACATCGCCTCACCTCGGCCCCGCTGATCGCGATGAACCACTTCGGTTTCCCCCGGGCAGCGGCCCGGGGCGGAGTGGAACATGTTCACTGGACTCGTCGAAACGCTGGGAACTGTCGAGCGCGTCGGCGCGGAAGCCCCCGGACGCCGGCTCACGCTCTCGGCGCCTCTGTTCGATGACCTGAACCTCGGCGACAGCGTGGCCGTCAATGGCTGCTGTCTTACCGTCGTCGAGCGGACAGCGGAGGGCTTCGGAGTCGAGGCCGGACCGGAAACGCTGCGGTTGACCAACCTCGGCGAACTGCAAGCCGGCGACCGCATCAACCTCGAACGCTCGCTCCGCCTCGGCGACCGTCTCGGCGGACACCTGGTCACCGGCCACATTGATGGACTCGGCCGCATCGCGGAGAAGAAACGCGATGGCGACTGGGAGTTCATCTGGTTCGCGTGTCCGGCCGAGCTGGCGGCGCAGATGGCACCGAAGGCGTCGGTCGCGGTTGATGGCATCAGCTTGACCCTCGTCGAAGTGACGGCCGCGGCGTTCAGCGTGGCGCTGATCCCGCATACGCTCGCCGTGACGACGCTGGGCTTCAAGAACGTTGGCGAGTCTGTTAATCTGGAAACAGATTTACTCGCCAAGTATGTGTGGAAATGTGTTCAGAGTATGCGCTGAGGCGCAAGAGGGTTCGAGACAACTGATGATTGATCCTAATCCTTCTCCGCGGCAGACCCTGTCCTATCTGCGTTCGATGTTCCAGGCGCACGGCATCCGTCCCAAGAACAAGCTCGGCCAGAACTTCCTCATCGACCTCAACCTCGTCGATGTCATCGTTCAGTCGGCGGAACTGACGAGGGACGACATTGCGCTCGAAGTCGGCAGCGGCACGGGCGGTCTTACCGCGCGGCTGGCCGAGGTGGCGGGAGCCGTCCTCAGCGTCGAGATCGATCCGGCCTTTTATCAGTTGACGTGCGAGACCGTGCGCGAGTCGGACCGTGTCGTGCTGCTGAACGCCGACGTTCTCTCGACGAAAAACCTGCTCAATCCCGAAGTGATGGGCGCCCTGGTCCGGTTGCGCGAATCGACCGGGTTGAAGCGGTTGAAGCTGGTGGCCAACCTGCCCTACGCCGTGGCAACGCCGGTCATCTCCAACTTCTTGCTGACCGATCTGCCCTTCGAGCGCATGGTGGTGATGGTCCAGTTGGAGATTGCCGAACGGCTGGTATCGGCGCCCTCGACCAAGGACTACGGCGCTCTCGCGGTCATGGTGCAGAGCCTGGCGTCGGTCGAGATCCTGCGCCGGCTGCCGCCGACGGTCTTCTTCCCGCGGCCGGAGGTGGAGTCGGCCATTGTCCGCATCTGGCCCGATCTCGAGAAACGAGCGCGCGTGGGGGATGTGCGGAAGTTGCGTAACTTCCTGCGCGATCTGTATACTCATCGCCGGAAAAACCTGCGCGGCGGGCTGCTCGGCTTTCATGGCCGGCCGTTCAGCAAGACCGAGGTCGATGCGAAACTGGCCGAGTTAGGCATAGACGGCACCGTCCGCGCCGAGGCGCTCGACCTGGAGCAGCACCATCGGCTGTGTGCGGCGTTCTCCCCATCCGAATTGCCGGCGTGAACGAACGGAACTCTCCGCTTCCTGCCGCAGTCCAATCCTCGACTCCTTTGCGAGCGAACGATTCGAGTGATATCTTTCCGGAGTCACTTTGGAGCGGCCACGCCATCATGCCACCCGTATTCGCCTGTCCCTGTGGTTTGCAATTTGTCGTGCCGCCCGCGCCGGGCGCGCAGCAGGTTCGGTGTCCGCGCTGTGGCCGAGTGCTGCTCGTCCCGGCCACGCAGCCTGTGGCCGTCCCCGTTGCCCGGCGTGTCCCGGCCGTGGAGTCCGCACAACCCGCTTCTTCGTCTTCTTTCGCGCGGCGGCTGGCGACAGGAATGGTCTTCCTTGTGGCCCTGTCCGGGGCCGCCTTCTTCCTGGCTCGCCCAGGACAAACGCTTCCGGGTTCTCCCATTGAGGCACGCGGCGACGAGCAGCCTTCCGTCGATGCTCCCGCGCAGCAACCAGCCGCACAGGAACAACCCCCTCCGCCTGCTCACAAGACGGACAAATCCGCCGATGCCTTTGCACGTCTGAATGCCGCACGTCAGGCTGCCGGTCTAGCTCCCGTCGCGCTCGATCCGGACACCCGCGGCCAGACGCTGATCCTGCGCACGCCGACCGTCGCCGACATCGACGAATTATTGGCCGAGCCACCGTCGCGTCTGCGTCTGCTCGATCTCGATCTGGCGCGCGTCAACCTGGGTGCTGGCCTGGTCCTTGGCGTCGCGCCCCCTGGCCAGACCAGCATCATCCTCTATCCCGCGGACGGCCAGAAGGACGTGCCACCGGGGTTCCCCGGCAACGAGGTCCCCGATCCGGTGCCGCTGGCGAAAGACAAGGTGGCCGGCTATCCCCTGACGGTCACCTTTCCCGCAGGCACCCGGCTGCGCCAGGCGACGGGCCGCTTGCTCGACGCGGATGGTCAGGAGGTGCCGGCCTGGTTCTCCAGTCCCGAGACGCCGGCCAATCCACAGTTCAAGAACTACCAGGGGACGACTCTCTGCATCATTGCCAAGGACCTGCTCCAGTATGGGGCAACCTACAAGGTCGAGATGTCCGCTAACTCCAACGGCCAGGCGTGGTCGCGGCGCTGGACTTTCTCGACCCTCAGCCGTGAGAAGGAGAGCGAGGGCCTGGTCCCGCGTGTGCTAGCCGAGGTGAACGTCGCCCGCCGCGCCGCCGGCCTGGAGTCGCTGGCTCTCGACGAGGAATTGACGAAGGCATGTCACGCCCATGCGCGTTACATCGCGCGCAACGCCGCCCGGTCCGGACTCGACCTGAACGACGAGGACCCGAAGTTGCCCGGCGCGACGAAGGAAGGCCGTCGCGTCGCCAAGATCGCCCACGTCAGCACGGCGCCCTTCGATCCGACCTGGCTCGTCGATGGCTGGCTGGCATCGTTCCACTATCGCTTGCCGCTGCTGGATCGCGAGGCGCGGAAGATCGGCATCGGCGGCGCGCGCGGGCCGCGCGACTGGTACAGCGTCGTGGTCCTGGGTGATCCGGGTCCACCGCCGGCACAGCCGTTGCTGTATCCAGGCGATGGCCAGGCCGGCGTGATGCTCGAATACGAGAGCGGTGAGATGCCCGATCCAATTCCCGAGAGCAAGGATCGCCGGGCCGGTTTTCCGATCTCGCTGATCTATCCACCAAAGGCGCGGGTTCGCGAGGTCAAGGCTGAGTTGCGCTTGGATGGTATGGAGGTCCCCTTCTGGCTCAGCATGCCGGAACGTCCCGTGGCCGAGGGGATGCAGTACAACAGCGTCTGCCTTATCGCCCGCCGGCCCTTCAAGCCCGAGAGCCGCTACGAGGTCAAGGTGACGGCGAAGGTCGATGGCAAGCCATTCGAGAAGGCCTGGAGTTTCCGCACTCGTTCGGATTCGGAGGCCGGTCAGGTGAAGGTCGCGGCCGAGGCGGTGGCGCGGGTCAACCAGTATCGCCGGCTGGCCGGTCTGTCGCCGATTGTGCTGGATGCCGAGTTGTCGCGCGGATGCCGGCTGCACGCTCGCTATCTGCTGACGAACCTCGATCATCCCTCGACGCGCGGCCTGGGCATGCACGACGAGGACGCGAAGTTACCGGGCTACACGCCGGAGGGCAAGAAGGCGGGCGCGGATTCGGTGATCGCGGGAGGAATGCCGCCGCTGCCGTCCATCGACGACTGGATGGCGACGTTCTACCATCGCATCCCGCTGCTCGATCCGGAGTTGGGCCGCATCGGTTTCGGCCATGTGCGCGGCGGTCCGGTCGGCTGGTTCGCGGTGCTAAACGCGACGGGCGGCAAGGGCCGCGACGCCACAATTGTCTATCCGGGCGAGGGGCAGAAGGATGTGCCGCTCAAGGGCAAGGACGGGACCGGCTATCCGCTGACGGTGGCCTTTCCCGCAGGACAGAAGTTGCGTTCGCCCGCGGCAGTGCTGCGCGACGGTAACGGCAAGGAAGTGAGTGTCAAACTGGCGATGCTGGCTTCCGCGCTGGTTGTCACGCCGGTCGAGCCGTTGAAGCCAGGAACGTCCTACACGATGATAGTGAAGGGAATGTTATCCGCGAAGGCATGGACACGGACGTGGAAATTCAGCACATCCAGCGAGTGAATCGGTCGAGGCTATGCCGTCGAGGGCATGCCCATCATCACGACCACGAGCGAGGGGTTCAGAATCGCATTCCCACAACCGCGGATTCGGCCACGATGTACCCGATGAGGGGCCAGCAGGTGGAAACAGCCTGAGAAGGGCCACATTTGTGGGATCCTGTCCAGTAACAAGTGGCCGACTCCGTGATCGCAGCCGATTGGCTGCATCACGCCCAACGACATACTCGAAGAAACTCGAGAAAGGAGAAAAACCAAACGTCATGCTGCTCGACAGGCCGCACTGGACGGCCAACCCGCTGACTGTGTACCATAATCAGAGTGCGTCGTAGTCCCTGACATCACGCTAACGCTTCGAAGGCAAACTTCCTGTTCTCGCTGAACCAATACAATCCCAGCCTTCCGCTGTGGGCGCCGGAAAGGCGTCGGGAATCGATGGCACCAGAAAGGGCACCAGTAAGGTGTCGGGAACCGATCGCATGACAGCAATCATTGTCTCGAAACTGGTCGGGGACGCTGTCGAGGCCCTTCGGCAGGCGCTCGAGCGGCAGACGGGAGAAGCCCTCACTGCCCGCGAAGTGAAGGACGCTCACGGGCTCTGCATGACCATCCGTGACCTGTTCCGGAGAGAGCGCGACGCCCTGGACGCGATGCTGAGCGACGGCGTGGAAGCAAGGGCGTTTCGCTCGGTTTGCACGCCGGCCCTGGATGCCGCACGGACGTATTTGACGGCCCAGAGAGAGGTCGAGACTTTGCTCCGGAGCGTCGCGGGCGGGCGGCCACCGGATCTTGACGGAATAACTCAGTTAGCCGAGGCGGCTGCGGAAATCGAAGTGTTTCTTCGCGAGTTTCAGAGCGTGAGCGATCTGGTTTCCCGACCTCGGACTCCGATCGATCGGCAGAAACTGAACGAACTCAGTGCGGCTTATCCCTTGGGGTCCGGTGAGTTGGTCGAAGACATCCTGGCGCGACTGGAAGCCGGCGGCGATTTGTAGCGAGACCTGCCGTGGCCTACAAACTCGAGATAGCGAACTGCTGCGAACCCGGTCGATCCTGGAGAACTGGCTCGCTCCTCGGACAGCCGCAAATGCCGAACCGGTTAGCGAACGACCTTGCCCTTGAGGTCGAGAACCTGGGCCGCGGCCAGACCATTGCCGAACGACTTGAAGTCCTTGAAGGTCCAGACGACTTTCTTGTCGCGCGTGACCTCGAATAACTGCGGATTATCCGGACCCGCGTGGCAGTTGCCCACAATCAGATTGCCGCTGGGCAGCAGTTGCAGCGTCGTCACCCAGGCCAGCCGAATGCCCGGCAATTCGTTGTGGCCGATGCTCCAGACGATCTTGCCCTCCGGCGTCACCTCGATGACGCGATTGTTGTTGCCGCCCGCGATCGTGGTATTGCCGTTGGGAAGCCGGATTGCTCCATAGACATCGGTGCCGTGTCCCTCCGGGCCGTGGCCGGCCGCGCGGGGACGGCCGGCAAGGTCCAGAGCGTAAGACCAGACGACCTTGCCGGTGCGGTCGTACTCGCGCACCTTGCCGTCGGCCTCGTGACACACCAGGTAGTTGCCATTGTCCAGCTTCCGCGCCATCCTCGTGTCGCGGTGTGGGTCAGGCTTCTCCACGGTCAGCGCCACCTCGTGAACGATCTTGCCATCTTTATCCACTTCGATGATGCGGCGGTTGCCGCTCTCGGCGATCATCGTCAGGCCGTTGTCAAGGCGCTGGAAGGCATGGACTTCCACTCGCCCTTTGTAGCCCGGCCGCGGCTTCGACTCGTACTCCCAGACGATCTTGTTGTCGCGGTTGACCTCGGCGACCCGCGCCGCGCCGATGGCCAGCAGGACGTTGCCGGTGGGCAGCATCGAGAGATCGTGTCCGTCGAAGCGAGCCGGATACTCCCACTCGACCTCACCCCTGGCGTTGACAATGGCCACCTTGCCCTTGTCGTTGCCGAGAACGCGATAGACGGGCTTGTCGTCAGCCTGGACCGATGCTGCCCCAAGGAACAGGACGGCCAACAGCCAGCGAACGAGCGTCATGTTGAGTCTCCGAATGGGCGTGAAAGTTTGAGTCGGGTCATTGTGTCCATCCTGACCAGCCCCGAGCGCAAGCGAGCGGGTTGCTTTGCAGGAACCCCTCGCTCGCGCTCGGGGCTGGTCATTCTAGAAACCGCTGCTCAACCCCGGCCCACGAACGGCATCTTGGTGGCCATCACGGTCAGGAACAGCACGTTGGCGTCCAGGGGAAGACTCGCCATGTAGACCACGGCTCGGGCCACACACTCGACGTCCATCGTTGGCTCAATCGCGTTGGTGCCGTTCGCCTGCGCCGCTCCCTCCTTCATCCGGGCTGTCATTTCGGTCTCGGCGTTGCCGATGTCGATCTGGCCACAGGCGATGTCGTACTTTCGTCCATCCAGGGAGGTGGACTTCGTGAGTCCGGTAATCGCGTGCTTGCTGGCGGTGTAGGGCGAAGAGTTTGGCCTGGGGGTGTGCGCCGAGATCGAACCGTTGTTGATGATGCGGCCGCCCCTGGGAATCTGAGCCTTCATGAGCCGAAAAGCCGCCCGGGTGCAGAGGAACACCCCGGTCAGGTTGACATCGATGACCCGACGCCACTGCTCGATGGTCAACTCCTCCAGAGGGACCGGCGGCGCGCCGGTGCCGGCATTGTTGAACAGCAGATCGAGCCGGCCAAACGTCTCCCTGGTCTTCGCGAAGAGGCTGCGCACCGATCCCTCATCGCTGACGTCGGCAGAGACGGCGAGTGTCCGCGTGCGGTTCGGCCCAGCCTCGACCTGAGTTTGCTCAAGCGCATCGGATCGACGCCCGGCCAGGACAACCGAGTAGCCTTCCATCAGAAGGGCGAGGGCTGTCGCCTTGCCGACGCCGGACCCCGCGCCGGTGACCAGCGCGATCTTGCCTGTTGCACTCATCGTTCGGCTCTCCTGGTTGCCGAGGACTCGGCGGTCAACAGGCGGATGAAGTTGCGGACTCCCGTTTCGGTCCCTTCCCGATCGCCGCCGACAATGAGTAAGGTTCGCGGCGATGTCCGGGAAGCGGGAACGAGCCGGATGACGTACTTTCCCGCTCCCGGATAGTGTGCAGTGATTTCCTCGGACAGGTGTCGCTGCACGAACTGTCGAAGCGAGTCGCTGTCTTTCAGCGTGCCGATGAGGATGGCCGGGGCGTCGGCTGGAAGAGCTTTCTGTCGCTCGCGGTCGGCCAGTTCCGGCACGGCTTTCGTCAGCGACGCAGCGGCGGAAGAAGCCTCGATGCGACACAGCGCTTTTCCCGCTCCGATCAGCGGGAAATCGCCGAACGAGAGATCGCGCGAAAGGGGCGCGAGCGCCTTCTCCAACTTGACCGTCAACTCGAACACCTTGCGCCGGGCCGCCTCATACACAGCCGGTGAAGTGCCGATGTCCGGCCACCATGTGGCATCAATGCCGGTTGCGCGCGGCTGATGGCGGAGGCGCAGCAGACAGGTCTCGTCGGTGCCGATGATCGTTCGCTGCCACTCTCGCTCCACCTCGTCGGCAACCTCCGCGGCTCGACCCATACGCCGGCCGCGTTCGATCGAGCGCCGGAGTTGAGCCAGGTAGCGCCCATCGACTATTCCCTGGGCGCCGTTGATCACGGCCACCGAGTTGAACGGCCCATCGGGACCGGGGAAGCAGCCTTCGTGGTCGTTCCAGAACCAGCGCATGTAGCCGTGGGTGTGGACCCCCTGATAGCCCAGCCGGGCCGCCATCCAGCCGGCCGCTCGCGTCCCCTCGCCATTGCCCCAGAAGCTCGACGCCGTCGTTCCCCAGACCTCGTTGTCTGCCTTGAAAGGAATGCCCTTCTCCTTGTACAGTTCGAACGGACTCTGTCTCGGCCAGGCCATTTGCCACTTGTCCAGAAATGGATCGATGGCGAGGACCGACTTCTTGTCGCGGTCGAAGTTGTAAGTGGTGGTATAGGTCTTGATGCCCGCCGGCCGAATTGCCTCGGCGCTCTTGATGAAGTCGGCCACGCCGGCGGGACCGAACTCGTCGTGGATCTTGGTGTAGACGCCCTGGACGCCGCGCTCGCGCAGATACTTGACGTACTCACTCCAGTACCACTTGCGCACCCGCCGCGCCAGATCGGAGTCGCCGGCCAGCTTGTCGTCTTTCGCGATACGGCGGGCCAGTCCCAGTGAGCCATCGCCCGCCAACTGGTAGTTCATCGCCAGGTAGCGCATCCCTGCCGGGATGGCGGTATTCCAGAGTTGATCATAACCTTCCGAGAAGTCCAGGGCCGGAAGCGCCTCGCCGCGAAAACGCTCGGGATGATGGTCAATCTCTTCCGAGAGAAGTTTGCCGTCCTTGCGCAGACGGAGGAAGGCAAGCGGGTAGAGCCGATCGACGTCACTCCAGTTCTGGGCGAAATCGACTTCCAACTCTCCCAGACTGCGGATGTAATTGCTCAGCACAGCCGGATCGTTGAGCGGCGTCGAGACGAGGGGCTGCGCATCCAGTGCGATGTCCACCTTGCGCGAACGATCCTTCTCGATCCAGTACCCCCCGGGCATGGTGAACCAGATATGTTCCAGTTCAAAGTGCAGCAGTTCGCTGCTGGGACACTGCACGTCCCAGAGTCGCACTTGCAGTGGCAAGCGCGCGATGATGCGGCCCTTGTCTCCCGGCTCGCGAAATTCCAGGGCGCCTCGATAGTTGCCCGGCTTGCCGTCCGGCGACTTGAGGATGATCCAGAACGTGTACGACTCATTGGCCGCCAGAGCCAGGGCATCCGCAACGGGGACGAGCCAGTAGGCGGCCTTGGTGTAGCCCGCAACGGGTCGTTCCTGAACGAAGACTCGACAGGCCGACGCAGGGATGACGGCTCGATCCGGTCCATTGAGGTCGGTCATGCGGACAGTCACGTTCTGCTTGCGGAGGGAGGTTGCGAAGAAAGCACGGCGGAGGCGTTCGCCCTTGCCCATGTCGACCGACAGTTCGGCCAGTTCATCCTCACGGCGAGGGAAGGGAGGGGCGTGGAGACGCCCTCCCAGCACAGTCGATTTCTGATGACGCCACCAGAAGAGGAGCGAGCCGCCATCCCGGCCCGCGAGTCCCTTGCGAATGACGTCTGCGCGGCGCGGTGTGTCGAGGTAGGACAGCAGATTGGACCAGACAGCCCGCGCCAGCGGCGACAGGTCATGGACCATCTGCTTTTCCTTGTAGGCCGGCCTGGCCTGTGGCGTCAGCGCTCCGCCCAGGTAGATGACGCGGCCCTTCTCGTGCGCGGCGACCAGAAGCAGCGACAGATCATCCTTGCCGATCAGGGAGACCGCGCCGGCTTTCGGGATCACGGAGGTAGTCGTATGCCAGGCAGGATCGCTGTCCGATTGGGGGAGGCCTTTCGCCAGCGGATGCGCGGGCTTCTGGATGGCGCATTTGACCGGCTTGCTGGAGTTCCAGCGCTGAATGCCGAGCCAGGCAGGCGGCTCGTTGCCGAAGAGGCGCTGTCCCTCCTCACCGGACAGCAGAAGCGATCCTCCTTGCGCCACCCACTTCTGCAAGGCCGACTGTTCGTCTTTCGTCAGCATTCTGCCGCCGCCCCGTCCCAGGAAGACGGCCGAGTAACGATCGAGATCGGCGACGCGAAAGGGCGTGTAGAACTCGGCATCGGCGTAGTGGCTGACAATATACGCTCCATTGCCCCAGGCAATCTCGTCGTCAAAAGTGAGCCGTTCGTAGCCGCCGAACCAGGCTCCGAGGGGCTTCCGTTCTTGCGCCGTCGCGGCAGGCGTCAGAAAGACCAGCCCTGCAACGACACAGGCCCATCGAATGTACATGGCGGACTCCGGGAGCGAGGCGGACAGTCGTCGAGCTTCCTCAGTATGCACGTTTAGACATTGTACTACCCCGGCATGAAAGTGAATCACCGAAGCTCTGTCGCCGCCGCCCGGCTTGTCCGGGCGGAGCGCTGTTTGGATATCAGAGGGCCGAGGTCCTTCTCCCTCCTC
>JBBSDR010000052.1:0-13014 GCA_038240465.1 Gemmatales bacterium | reverse complement strand
TTAAAAAAAAACCCCCCACGAGGGCCTCATGTTTCAGAATGTTCATCTCCTCATTCTTGCTCTCGCAATCGGGCTCGCTTCTCCCGCCGCCGTTCGCTGCGACGACAAACTGCCCCGGCCGATGGTGGGGTGCGCCGCGGCGGTGGACAACTATTTCGAGGATGAGGTCTGGGCCAGGGTCGGGGTTCAGAAGTGCCTGACCTGTCACAAGAAGGGTGGCGACGCCGAGGACAGCAAGTTCGTTCTCATCGATCCGCGCAAAAATCAGGGAGCGGCTCGCGACGAGGCCATGCGACACAACCGCGCCGCCTTCGCCCGGATGGCGGCAGTAAAGGAGAAGGACAGTTCGCGAATGCTCCTCAAGGTGGCCGGCGAGTTGGACCACGGCGGTTCGGACGTACTCAAGCCCGACTCGGTGGGATATCGCATCCTCACCGACTTCGTCCGCCGGGTCAACGGCGTCGGGACAGGGAAGACGCCCGCCGTCGCGGTGGACCCCAAGGCGCCTCCCTTCTTCCAGGGCGTTGTGATGCTCGACGGCCGGAGACTGCTCCGCCGTGTCACTCTCTCGCTCGCCGGTCGGCTTCCGAGCGATGCCGAGTTCGCGGTCGTCGCCAAGCAGGACTCGAAGGCAATGCCCGCGATCCTCGACGCGGTCATGAAAGAGGATGCCTTCTACGATCGGCTCCGCGAGGGGTTCAACGACATCTTCCTCACCCTCGGCATCGACGGAAACGCGGACCAGACGGTGCTGTCCTACGAACACTTCGAGAAGACCCGGCTCTGGTATCAGCAGTACGACCTGAGCCATATCAAAGATAAGGATGCGCGGCAGCGGATGGAGTGGAAGATCGCCGCCGAATATCGCCAGGCTATCCTCGGCGAGCCGATGAAGTTGATCGAACACATCGTCCGCAATGAAAAGCCGTTCACCGAGATCGTGACCGCCGATTACATCATGGTCTCGCCGTACTCGGCCCGCGGCTACGGCGTCTTCGACGAGGTGAAGGGGAAGTTCAAGAAGCCGGACGACCCGTATGAATACGTCCCCGTGAAGTTGAAGGCCCTCGTCGGCCGGAGCAAGCCGGAGAACCAGGAGTCAGGGACAGGCTTCTACCCGCACGCGGGGCTTCTCAGCACCTTCCAGTACCTGAGCCGGTATCCGACGACCGAAACGAACCGCAACCGCCTTCGCGCCCGGATGTACTATCAGCATTTCCTTGGAGTGGACGTGCTCGAACTCGCCGCCCGCGTGTCCGATGCCGCCGCCGTGACGGCGAAGTACAAGGTCCCGACGATGCAGGCGTCGGAGTGCGTCGTCTGCCACAAGACGCTCGACCCCGCCGCCGGGATGTTCCAGGATTACTGGCGGTTCGCGGACCAGGGTGTCTACGGCAAGCGAAAGGGCGGGTGGTTTGCGGACATGTTCCCGGCCGGGTTCGAGGGCGAGGACTTACCGGCCGGGGAACGGTGGCGTGGGCTACAGTGGCTCGGCGAGCGCACGGCGAAGGACCCGCGCTTTGCCGTCGCCATGACGGAACACGTCTACTCCATCCTCACCGGCCGCAAGGTGCTGCTGCAGCCGAAGGACCTTGAAGACCCGCTGTATCCTGCGAAGTTGCGCGCTTACTCGGAACAACGCCGCCAGACCGAGGCGATCGCGGCCCGATTCGCAAAGTCCGGGTTCAACCTCAAGGCCGTGTTCAAGGACTGGATCGCGAGTGACTTCTACCGGGCCGACGGCTTGGCCACCCTCGCCCACGCAGGGTCCAGGGAGCCGTGTCGTCGGGCGGAGTTGGACGACGCCGGGCTGGTGCGGCTGCTCTCCCCCGAACAGGTTGAGCGGAAGATCGGCGCGGTCTTCGGGGAAAAGTGGGGCAAGTTGACCGACCAGCTCGCGACGCTCTACGGCGGCATCGACTCGAAGGAGGTGACCGATCGGGCCACGGACCCCAGCGGCGCGATGGGCGCGATCCAGCGGACCCTGTCGAACGACGTGGCGTGCAAGCACGTCGCCCGCGATTTCGCCCGCCCGGCCTCGGATCGCCGGCTGTTTCCCGGCATCGAGCCGGCTGTGCTGCCCGGCTCGTCGGAGAACGACGCGAAGATTCGCAAGGCCATCAGGTATTTGCACGAGAAGATCCTGGGCCGTTACGATGCTGTGGATTCGGCCGAGGTCGAGCGGACGTTCAAGCTGTTCGCGGGCATCGTCAAGGACGCGAGCGACCAGAAGGGATTGGACAAGCGGGAGAACTATTTCTGCCGTCAAGGCAATCCTGCGCCTCCCGAGGATCCCCACTACACCATCCGGGCCTGGCGCGGCGTGGTCACATACCTGCTGCGGCGGCCGGAGTTTTTGTACGAGTGAAACCCGACGCCGGGGTAGAATACCCGCGTAGGAGATTGAAAATGAGTACAAACACGGTCGTGATTCAGGGTCTTGTCAGGCCGGACGGCACGCTGGAACTGGAAGGCAAAGTGCCGCTGCCGGCCGGCAAGGTGAGCGTCACGCTTCAGCCAATACCCTACTCGCAGGAGGCCGACCCGTTCTTCGTGATGTTGCAAAGAGTTCGAGCGCTGCGGGAGCGGGACGGGGTAAAGCCGGATGCCGAGGCGGCCCAGGCTGCTCTGCGGCGGCTTCGCGATGACGCGGCCGAGGAGGTCGCTGAAGTGGGCCGTCTCCAGGAGGAGTGCCGACGCCGGAGGCTTGAGGCCGAGGCAGCGGACAAGGGGACAGAATGATCGTCTGCCTGGACAGCAATGTCGTGATCTACTCTGTGGAGGTCGATCCCGTCTGGACGCCCAAGGCGGACGCCCGCGTGGCTGCCATCCGCGCCGCCGGAGACACCGTTGCCGTCTGCGATGCAGCGCTGCAGGAATGCCTGCTCAAGCCGCTGATGTCCGGCGACGCCGGCGCGGAGTCCGCCTTCCGGGACTTCTTCGCCGACCCGCTCGTCCAGATGCTTCCGGTGTCTCGTGCCACCTGGGAGCAAGCCGCCCGACTGGGGGCGGCGTTCAACTTCAAGCCCATGGACAGCCTGCACCTGGCGACGGCCGTTGAGCATGGTTGCGGCCTGTTCCTCACCGCCGACGGTCGGCTGGGCCGATGTACTGCTATCCCTGTAGAGGTGTTAAAATGAGGCCGATCGACTCCCCGACCTTATGCAGGCGTGGCGTGGCATAGTCGCGAACCTGCTGCGACGATCCGAATTCCTTTACGAGTGAGTTTGCCGGGCGCGCGGGGCGTTTACACGCTCCGCTCGCCCTACGAGTGAGACACCACATGCGACGCGACTTCCTCAAACTTTGTGGTATGGCCGGCTTCGGTCTGGCCGTCCCCTTCCGTCTGCCCTCAGCCCGCGCCGGGGAGACGAAGGACGAGCCATATGCCGGCCCCTACTATGTCGTGTTCAACGCCTCCGGTGGGTGGGACACCACCTACCTCATGGACCCCAAGGGCGTCAACGGGATCAACCGTCTCTACAAGGAAGGCGACATTCTGACGAAGGGGGCGCACAAGTACGCCCCGATCAAGAAGCACGCTGTCGGCGGGATGTGCAACGAGGACTTCTACGCCGAGTTCGGCAACGAACTGCTCACCGTGAATGGGCTGGACTACGCCGTCAACAACCACTCGCCCGGCGCCCGCTACATGGCCACCGGCAAGCTGGATAGCCTCGCCTACCCGACCTTCGCCGCGCTGGTTGCGGCTTGTCGCGGGTCGAGTTGCCCGCTCGCGTTCCTGACGTTCGGCAACTACTCGGCGACCGGCAACCTCGTCGCCATGTCCCGCGTTCCGTACATGCAGTCGCTCCTGAAAATCGCCAGCGCCGACGGCGTCGAGGGGAACGACAAGGTCCCCTATCATGACAAATTCGCGCTCGACCGCATCGAGCAGGCCCTCCGCGAAGGACACGAGGCATCCGCCTTGCAGCCTCGGTTGCCTCGGGCTGAGCGCGGCGAGAACATGCTGTACGCGGCCCAGGTGAACTCGAAGGCACTTCAGCGGGTGACGCAGTACATTCCCAAAACCATCCCCAAGGAGCGGCTTTCGCAGCAAGCCGAGATCGCGCTGGCCTCATTCAGGGCGGGGGTCTGCGTGTCCGCCAACCTGGACATCGGGCAATTCGACAGCCATGCGAACAACGACCCGGACCAGATGAAGCTGCTCCCCGAGTTCCTCGCCGGCATTGCCTATCTGGTCCGCCGGGCAGGTGAACTGAAGATCCGCGATCAACTCGTCATCGTCATCCAGAGCGAGATGGGGCGAACGCCAACTTACAACCCAGGCAACGGCAAGGACCACTGGTCGATCGGCTCGGCCCTGTTCCTCGGACGCGGCATCAAGGGCAACCGCGTGATCGGCGCCACCGATGAGAAGCAGTTCGCGGTCCCACTCGATCCGCAGGCGCTGAAGCTCAGCAAGGACAAGGGCATTCGCGTGCGCCCCGAGCACATCCACGAGTCACTGCGCGAACTCGCCGGCATCGCGGACCATCCGTTGAGCAAGAAGTTCCCGCTCGGCGTGGCCGACAAGGAGAAGCTCCGAGGAGTCTGGGGATAAGTAGACCAACGAAGGGGAATCAGCCGATTGTTGGAGGAACTTCCCTTCGACTGCCCACGTCAAGAGCCAGAAGGTCATATCATATGATAATTATCATCGCGATCTCTCACTATTACTTCTTGGCATTCTCATTAACTTACCATATGATAATTGAAATGGGGTAGAGCACTTTCGGAACCAGACGACGAAGAGCAGCATGAACACGGCCAGGAAGGAGAGGTCCGCCGATGTCCTCCACCCCACAGCCCGGCGACGAGGTTCCAGAGAGTGTCCTTCAGGAACTCATTGAGGGCATCGAGGCAGATAAACGCCTGTTTCCAAAACGGCTTCTCGTGCAGGCCCTCGACTACGCCCGGCAGCACCTGAACATGGAAAATCCGACTCCGGCCGCCCTGTGGGATTTCATTCTGGAGCGTCTTCGAGTGGCCCGACCGTGGCGGTATGCCAAGTTGGACGACTTCCCAGACAGATTTGGGTATGCGCTGCAAAACGCGGATGGGCGAGGACTCTATGTCAAACTGCTCTTCAACGATTATTCCTGGGTGGTGCTCATGAGTTTTCACGATTAACCTCGCCGATGAGGACCGTTGTATGTCGAGAGAAAATACAAGTGTGCCAAGGGGGCCGTGTCCGGCTTGCGGCCGGCGCCCTCTGGAACGCCGATACATTCGCGATGAGTTTGACTACGGCGCCGAGGACGAGCGCGTCCGGGTGGTCGCGGAGGCAGTTCCCGTGTTGGTCTGTCTCGCCTGTGAGGAAATCTTCTACGGTCCGGAGGCCGAGCAGGCGCACCACCGTGCCATCTGCAAGGCTCTTGGGTTGCTCACACCGGAGCAGATCCGGGGCGTGCGGGAGCGGCTCGGCCTGAGCCAGGCGGAGTTCGCCCAGTTGACCGGCATCGGGGTGGCCACTCTGTCGCGCTGGGAGAAAGGTCGGTTGATGCAGACGCGTTCCCTGGACGGCTATCTCCAGGTCCTTGACGCCATACCAGACGCCATTCGCGTCCTGGAGAAACTCCGGCCTCGCTCTCCCCGACCGCCCAAAACCTGGCGTTCTCTGAAAGTAACCCCCGAGATCCGCTCTCGACTTGCCCGATTCCAATTGCACCCCTGCGGTGCTGACCCCATTGAGAGCCACAAACCGGGGGCAAGTGTTCATGGCGATCCTACCCCGGTAGAGTCGGCCAAATCATGAGACTGTGAGGTTCTCACCATGTATGTGGTCACAATCTACTCTCACCAGGGCGGCGCCGGACGAACGACGGCGCTGGTCAACGTGGCTGTCGATCTGGCCATGCGCGGGCGGAAGGTGCTGATCGTTGACTTCGACCTGTCCAAGCCGGCCCTGTCCAGCTTCGTCCCTCCGAATTCACACAGCCCCCGGCCTGGCGTTGTGGAGTTCGTCGCGGGCTACCTGCACCTGGGCCAATCGCCCTCCGTGGAGGAATACGTCTACGAGGCAAAGATTGACGCAGAGGCCCACTGTAGCTTTTTGGTGATGCCGGCTGGGCGCACCGACGACGATTACTGGGAAGCGCTGGCACGGCTCGATTGGCAGGATCTTTACGCCGTGCGGGACGGATTCTTGTTCGTGGAGGACCTCAAGGCGCAGTGGCGGGACATCCTCAAGGTCGATTACGTCCTGATTGACGCTGCGACCGGGATCACCGACACCACGGGCATCTGCACGCGGCAACTGGCCGACGATGTGGTCTTCCTGATTGTTCCGGACGAGAGTGACCTGGCAGGGACCGAACGGGTGATGAGGGAAGTCTTCGCGGAATCGATCGCGGAGGGACCACGCAGGATCGACATCCTCCTTGTCACGAGCAAGGTGCCGGACCTGGACGGCGACGAGCTACCTGGGGCCCGTCAACTTGGTGCAATCCGGGAACCCGAGTGGACGCGCGACGACGCCACCGGCCACAGCATCATATTCGACCGGAGGACGGCCGAACTTCCCTACGACCCTGCTCTCCTCCGAGGGCGGCAGGTGGTCATGTCCCGCCGCCCGGGGAGCCGGCTGGCGCAGCAGTATCGGCAATTGGCGAACGCCCTTATCCTGGGAAACTGTGCTCAGGATCGCGAAGGCGCGAAAGCCTTTCTCAAGAAACTTCAGCTAGATCCAGAGCGTGTCGTAGGTGTCGAGGATGTTTGGGGAGACACGGTGGAGCGATGGTTCGACGACACCCAAAAACTTGAGCAACTCATCGAGCGGTTCACTGCCAAACGCGACGAGCATGATCGACTTCTTGACCCGGCCACTGCCAGACGCGACGCGGAGGTGCTGGGGCAGGCCGCCTCTTGCCTTTACCTGGCGGGCAGTCGCGTGCGGGCCGCGGAGGTCCTCGGCCTGGCCCTGGAGCAGTCTCCAAATGACCCGGCCCTCCTCTGGCAGCAGGTCTCCTATCGATTCAAGGAAGGAAATCGCCGCTTCATCGAGGATTTGATGATCTTGCTGGGCTCACCCCCGGACCAGACTCCCCCCTCGCCGCCAGATCCAACACTGGAAGAAGTCCGCCGCTTGCTCGACCAACTCAAGCCAGCGTTCCTGCCGGGACCATCTAGAAGTAACTGGAAAAGCCGGTTGCCCGGACTGGACACCCGCCCCCTGCGTCGCGACGTGCTGCCTTTGGAAACGGTTTCTGGGATCGACAGTTACGTTGTCTCGGCCGTGCGGCTGTTGCACAGAGCGGCCCCCGAACGCCTGGAAGAGGCATTGCAGAGGAGCCGCGTTCGAAGTCTTTCCGAGGCCGATCGCGCCCGCTTGCTGTCGGAGGAGATGTCAGACGAGATGGACCCCGACCAGGGCCATGAATCGCTGATTGGCTCGAAGCACTTCCGCGAGGTGATTGCTCGCCTCGAACCTGTCGTCCGAGGTGCGCCTGAACCGACCATCGAGAGCGCTTTTCATCTGGCAATGGCCTACTGGGGTGTGGGAGATGAGGCCCAGGCAACGAGGGTCAGCCAGGAGGCCCTGAACCCGCTCCTCGCCGACGGGCTCCAGCCGCTGCTCGATGACTTCGACACCACGGTGGAAGACATGGTTCAGCTTCAGATGTTCGCAATGCTGGCGTTTCGGGGCGACAACCTTGAATTGGCCAACAAGATGGCATTTCGCCTCGTGGGCGACCTGATCGAGCAGTTCCAGGGAAGGCGTTTCTTTTCCTACTGGCGCTATCGTTCCGTCCACTGCAGCCAGTTTCGCGACGACTGTCGGGAGCTGCAGCAGATGATCCGGCGACGGCTTCAAAATGTTCGCATCTCTCCTCCCCCATTCCTGGCGAAGTCTTTGAGCGGGGTGTGACGGCTGGTAATCCATGCATCCAATGAGGCTGTCTGGTGTGAAGAATGAGAATATGAGCAGATACCTTGAAGCTTGTCTCATCAACGAAGGGGAGCCAGCCGATGCTCGAAAGGAACGAAGCCGCCTTCCTCCGATCGATTGCCGAGGAGGGCGAGAACAATACTGGACGCCTGGTGTTCGCCGACTGGCTGGAAGAACACGACGAAAGCCCTCGTGCGGAGTTCATCCGCGTCCAGTGCGAACTGGCATCGAGCAAACTTCCCGAGAAACGCCACCACGAACTGCGTGTTCGCGAGCGTGAATTGCTCGACGCCCATCGACACGAGTGGTGTCAGGCGTTTGGATTGCCCATCGAAGACGTGAGTTTTGAGCGTGGCTTAATCGCCAGGGTGCGGCCCACAGGATGGGACGGCGGAAAACTGCTCGATCCTGAGTTCGGGCCACGGTTCGCGACGCTCACGGAACTGGACCTTTCGGGACTCCAACTCGGGGATGACGATCTGATCGCGTTTGCGGAAACCGGACATTTCCCCGCATTGCGAAAGCTCATTCTCAGCGATAACGGGATCACGGAAGCCGGCGTAACCGCGCTGGCAGAGTGGACGGGACTGCCGCAGCTCAATACGGTCTACCTCTTTCAAAACCCGCTCGGTGAGGGCGCGCACGCCGCGCTCGAAGCAAGCGCCCAGTTCCGCCTGGCAAATTTGGACATGGGCGAGCGAGAAGACGGCTACTGCAGGAGCCACGGCGAAGCCGAAATGGCGCGGCGAAAGTATGTCCGCGAGCATTTACTGCCTGTCGTCTCCCGGCACTTCAAAACCTACGAGCGCCTGCAATCCGCCATGCTGTGCGTGGCGCAGTACTGGGCCGACGAAGCCAATGATGCCGTTCACGGAATGCTGATCGTAAGTGAATTGTTCGAGCCAACCCTTGAGGGCGTGGGCGGGTTCGATGAAGGGCCGCGCGTGGATCCCAACGTACCCAACACACACATCCCACAGAGTGACAGCAAGGAACCGAGTTCGGAAATCAGCCTCTGGCGCACGGGAGCTCGTTGGGACGATAACAACGCTGCCATTCCTTTGTGGGCCGCCTATGCCCCCGAGGAGGGGAGCCAGGAGTATAGTTCTTACAGCGAAGCCTATTTGCCGGCCGTGATGTTCTATCGGCACGGCGGCTATGAATTCTTGCCGATGAGCCGGCCGCACCTGGACGGCATTCGAACCGAATGGGGTGAGGAGGAATAAGTGCTTTACCTTGCCCTGAGCTGCTTTCAAAGCCGGCGGATGAGCGACGCCGCGGAAACACTGGCCGCCCTGGCGCCCGGACTCGTTGGCTTGCAGTTGACCGCCGGTTGCGCCCCGAGTCCGATCAACATCGATTGCCCGTCGCGCACGCATCACGGTTTCACTTACCAGGCCTTGCGTGCGCGAGTCTGGGATGGCGGAACATTGGTGTGGTTCGGCGACAGTGTCCACCCGCCGAAGGAACGTGAAGTGCCCGAGAACTGGCAACCCCCTGACGACGTCGTGCTGGAAACCATGTATCCCGGCTACGCGGCGCTCGCCAACGGAGACCAGATTGCCGCCGCGATGGATGCGGGGCGGTGGCTGGCCGTCGATATCGCCCACCTCGGCATTCAGATGCACCACGGCATCCTGGATAAAACTGTGCTGCGACGGCTCCTGGATTACGAACGCATCGCGGAAGTCCACGTCTCCACGAGCCACGAATCCCGCGACACGCACGCCAGGTTATCCGTCACCACCTGGGGAATCGAGTGGGCTCGCGCACACCTCGCGGCGGGAACGCCGGTTATCCTCGAATGCTACATGCATAAACTCTCTCACGAAGAACGACTGGAACAAATTGCCTGGATGACATAATCCGCTGCACGAAGGGGGACCACGCGGGCTTGACCCCTTTCTGCTCTCACGGATCGGAGGTGTCCCCGTGGAAATGCTTGACGCGGCAATTGTCGAGAAACTGCGATGTATGGCTCGTGACTGTCAATCCCCATCCCAAATGTTCAAGATACTTCGACATTTGCTCGGGAGTGAGACGCACATCCTGACAATCCTTCATTACTTTCGACATGCTTTCTGCTTGGACCTCTCGGAGGGAAAGCCATTTGTAGCCCTCTCACGAGGCGGAACTGGAGAGATTTATGATGAGACGTTTCTCGACCAACTCGTCATGCCAGCTATTGCAAAACATCAGTCGGAGTGGGATATGCCTGCGACCGAGTGAAGACCATTCAAAAGGGGGCAAAGCCAGCGCGGCGTGTCCTGAACTCTCCTTGGCAGGTTAGCGTTCTTCTTGTGAGCCGGCTCGTTGAACCAGGGCATCAAAGGCCAGTACATAGTCCGCATGAATGGTCGCAAGGTGCTCACGGATGGCTGCCATCTGGTCGCGATTGGCGCGGATCAGTTCAACCACATCATGCTCGTCGCCGATTCGTCCCGCGGCGAGTTTCAGTTCGATCAGGGCCGGCAAACTGACATAGGCCAGCGTCGAGCCTTCCCCTCCCAGGGCTAGTGGATGGCGAATCGTGGTCGGCGCGAGCTTGACGGAGGTTCCTGGACGGGCGGCTTCGGGTAGAATGTCCACCTTGATGTCGGTATCCTTGTGGCGAGCCTTGGGCCAGCGACCCTCCCGCTGAGCCAGCACTTCAAAACCCGACACGGCGGCCAGGCGAAGAAATTCCTCGATCCGATCGGCGGGAAGAACGATGTCGATATCCTGCGTGACCCGGCCGACGAACCCATGTCGCCAGACCGCCCATCCGCCCGCCAGTACCGAGGGACACTTCAGGATGTCGAGCAGGTGGTCCACGGCCCTGACGACACGGCCGTAGCGTCCGGGTAAATCCTGCGGGGTGAGCATAGTATCCTTCCCCACCAGCAACTGATCGGCCAGCTCAAGTCGTTCGGTCAAGAATTCCAGGGTGACGGGGGACACGCTGTCCTCCTTTCTCCGCCAGCACGAGTACTTTGGTGGATTGTAACCCAATTCCGGCGCTCGATCAACTTCGCGGAATGCCAGAAGAGCGGTGGGCTGCTGGAGAAGCTGAATCCCATGGGCTTACGGCAGCCAGCCAGTCTCGAACCAAAGACGTCGCGCCTCCTTGTGCAGTTCGCCGTTCATGTCCAGCGCAGCCACGGTCGCTCGCCCCGTCGGAGTGCGGCCGATAAGCGTTTGCTTATCTTTTCCCCACCGAAAATGGTCCTCCCAGATTTGCGTTCGAGGGTTGAACAGAGGGACCTGAGCCTTCGTGCGCGGATCGACGCCCACCGTCTTGTCCGCCTTGGCCATGTTGCACGTCGCGCACGCCAGCGCCCGGTTGGGCAGCGTATCCAAGCCTCCTTCCGCGATGGGAAGAATGTGTTCGACGTGAAATCGATAGCCGCTCACTCGCTGCGGCGCGTGACAGTATTCACAGCGCCGGCGGGCGCGTTTCTCCACCCGCATTCGCAGCTGAACCAGGGACAAATGCCGGCGGGAACGTGCCAAGCGTCTTCCCTCAAGTCGCCGCCAACGTCTGGCGCTGCTCGGCCAGGTGGCGTGCGTTGTCGAGCATGATTTCCTCGGCTTCTCGCACCAGCGCTCGCAACTCTTGCCGTTCGGCGTCCGTCAACTGTCCCTCATTGTTCCCGGCCATCAGCGCCTCCAGCCGCTTCTGCTTTGCCGCCGTCATACGGCGCAACTTCTTCCTGGGCGTCTCGAAGGCGATCAACTCCGACAGGGGAAGCGAGAGTACCTGGCAAATGGCACCGGCGACGTTCATGTCCAGACGTTGCAAGGGTCGCTGGTCATTACTGAGATGGTAGAGACTCTTGACGTTGATGCGCAAGCCCTGCTTGCGCATGAGCCGGTACAACTCGGAGACAGTCGCATTCCGTTCCTTCAGAACCTGCTTCAAGCGCGAATAGGCACGCAACATCAGTTTTCCCTCCAGGCGGTAAGAATACCAGGTGGAGGGAATCGAAGGCAAGGGTGTTCCCGGCATAGGCCCATCCCCTTGATGACGACGGGCCGAACGGCTGATAAGATGATGGTTCCTGCCCTCCTGGAGAACTCCGTGTCCAACCTGCTCTCGCCATCCCCGCGGCCGCTGTCCCGACGCACCTTTCTCCGCGCGGCCGGGATTTCCCTGGCCCTGCCGCTGCTGGAGGCGATGAAGCCCGCGTTCGCCGCCGGCATGCCGGACGTGCCGCGGCGGCTGGTCGCCATCGAAACGAACATGGGCATCCTGCCGCAGTTCTTCTTCCCCGAGAAGCCCGGCAAGGATTACGCCCTGACGCCGTACCTCGAACGCCTCGCCAGGTTCCGCGAGCAATTCACCGTCTTTTCCGGCGTCAGCCACCCCGGCGTCACCGGGGCGCACGCGGCCGAGAAGTGCTTCCTCACCGGCACGCCGCACCCCGAACGGGGCGGCTTCCGCAACTGGGTGTCGATCGACCAGTTCGCCGCCGAGCAGATCGGCAACCGGACCCGATTCTCAACTCTCGTCCTCGGCTGCGGCAACGAGGGCCAGACTCTCAGCTACACCCGCAGCGGCGCCCCGATCCCGATCGAAAGAAGTCCGCGCAAGCTGTTCGAGAAACTCTTCGTCCAGGGCAAGCCGGAGGAGGTGGCCGCCAGGATGGAGGCGCTCCGGCAGGGCCGCAGTACGCTCGACTTCGTCGGCGACCAGGCGAAACGGCTGAACCAGTCGCTGTCGCCCGCTGACCGCCAGCGGCTCGATCAGTATTTCACGTCGGTCCGCGACCTGGAGCAGCGGCTCGCAAGCTCGGCGGAGTGGGAACAGAAGCCCAAGCCAAAGGTCACGGACGCTCCGCCGCAGGACGTGACGGATGGCCGGGAGTTCGCCCGGCAGATGAAAGTCCTCTTCGACGTCATCCGGCTGGCGCTGGTGACCGACTCGTCGCGCCTGGTGACCGTGTTCGTGGATACGACCGTGATCCACAACATCACGCACCACGGCAACCGGCCGGAAGTCCTCGCCGAACTGCGGGCCAAGGAGGAGGGACAATTCGACTCCCTGGCCGGGTTCCTCAGCTCGCTGGTCGGCACGAAGGAACAGGGCGAGACGCTCCTCGACCGGACGATGGTGCTGTACGGGACGTGCATGGGCAGTGCGA
>JBBSDR010000051.1:0-13143 GCA_038240465.1 Gemmatales bacterium | reverse complement strand
TCAGCCCGTTTCCTCGCTCCACGAAAGGCCGCCACGATGCGCACCGCTCTCTGTCTCCTTCTCGTCATCGTCCCCGTTTCTCTCGCGCAGGAAAAGCCCGCTGGCGATTCGCTCAATCCCTCCGCCTACAGCGCGCTCAAACTGCGCTCCATCGGGCCGGCGCTGACGTCGGGCCGCATCTCGTCCATCGCCGTGCATCCAACGGAGCGGGCCACCTGGTACGTCAGCGCGGCGAGTGGCGGCGTCTGGAAGACCACCAACGCCGGCACCACCTGGAAGCCCATCTTCGACAGCGAAGGCTCCTACTCCATCGGCTGCGTCGTCCTCGATCCCAGAAATCCGCACACCGTCTGGGTCGGCAGCGGCGAGAACAACAGCCAGCGCTCGGTCGGCTATGGCGACGGCGTCTATCGCTCTGACGATGGCGGCAAGAACTGGCGCAACATGGGACTGCGCAGCAGCGAACACATCGCCCGCATCCTCATCGACCCGCGCGACTCGAACACCGTCTACGTTGCCGCTCAGGGTCCGCTCTGGGCGCCGGGCGGCGAGCGCGGCCTGTACAAATCGAGCGACGGCGGCAAGGCGTGGAAGAAGATCCTCGATATCAGCGAGAACACCGGCGTCACCGATGTCGTCATGGACCCGCGCAACCCCGACGTCCTCATCGCCGCTGCCTATCAGCGACGCCGGCACGTCTGGACGCTCATCAACGGCGGTCCCGAAAGCGCCCTCTACAAATCGATCGACGCCGGCAAATCGTGGAAGAAGCTGACGAGCGGACTCCCCAGCGCCGAGATGGGACGCATCGGCCTGGCGATCGCGCCGAGCGATCCCGATGTCGTCTATGCCATTATCGAGGCCGTCGAGGGACAGGGGGTATATCGCTCCAGCGACAGCGGCGAGACGTGGGAGAAACGCAATCCCTTCAGCGCCCAGGCCCAGTATTACGCGACGCTCTTCGTCGATCCGAAGGACAAAAACCGCATCTACATCATGAGCGTCTCGATTCGGGTTTCCGAGGACGGCGGCCGATCGCTCAAGGAACAGCCGCAGAAGTACAAGCACGTCGATAATCACGTCATCTGGATCGACCCGCGCGACAACAGCCACTATCTCGTCGGCTGCGACGGCGGCATCTATGAGAGCTTCGATCGAGGCCGGCACTGGAAGTTCGTCGCCAACTTGCCGCTCACGCAGTTCTACGATGTCACCTGCGATGAGAGCGGGCCTTTCTATCACGTCTACGGCGGCACCCAGGACAACTTCACCCTCGGCGGCCCAGCGCGGAATCGCAGCATTCATGGCATCACCAATGACGACTGGTTCGTCGTCCAGGGCGGCGACGGCTTTCACTGCAAGGTCGATCCGAAGGACGCCAACATCGTCTATGCCGAGGCACAGTATGGCATCCTGGTGCGCTTTGATCGGCGAACAGGACAGCGCGTCGGCATCCAGCCGCAGCCGGGCAAGGGAGAGGTGTCCCTGCGCTGGAACTGGGATTCGCCGCTCCTGGTCAGCCCGCACTCGAACACCCGGCTCTACTTTGCGGCCAACAAGGTCTTCAAGAGCGACAATCGCGGCAATTCCTGGCAGGCGGTCAGCAAGGACATCACTCGTCAGATCGATCGCGATACATTGCCAGTCATGGGCAAGGTGTGGGGAGCGGATGCGGTGGCGAGGCATCTATCGACGTCCTACTACGGCAACGTCACCGCCCTGGCCGAATCGCCGAAAAAACAGGGGTTGCTCTATGCCGGCACCGACGACGGCCTGATCCAGATTACCGAGGAGGACGGCAAGTCCTGGCGCAAGATCGACAAGTTCCCCGGCGTCCCCGATCGCGCGTATGTCAGCCGGATCGTGGCCTCGCAGCACGATGCGAAGGTTGTCTACGCGGCGTTCGACAATCACAAGACCGGCGATTTCGCTCCGCATCTGCTCCGAAGCGACGACATGGGCAAGACGTGGGTGACGATCAAGGGCGATCTGCCGGAGCGAGGCAGTGTCAAGGCGTTCGCGGAGGACCACAAGGAACCAAACCTGCTCTTTTGCGGCACCGAGTTCGGCCTCTATTTCACCATTGATGGCGGCAAGAAATGGCATCGTCTCAAGAACGGATTGCCGACGATCAGCGTCAAGGACCTGGTCGTCCAGCGGCAGCAGAACGACCTTGTCGTCGGCACCTTCGGCCGGGGTATCTACATCCTCGACGATTACTCCGCGCTGCGCCAGTTGAAGCCGGAAACGCTGGCGAAGGAGGCGGTGCTATTTCCGGTGCGCGAGGCGCAGCAGTACATCCTGACGCGGAAGAACGGCGACGCGGGCAAGGCGTTTCTCGGCGATGCCTTCTACACCGCGGACAATCCGCAATATGGCGCGACTTTCAGCTATCACCTCAAGGAGACGATCAAGACGAAGAAACAGAAGCGGCGCGACGCCGAGAAGAAGGACCCGAAGCAGCAACCGAGCAAGGACGAACTCCGCGCCGAGGCGGAGGAAGAAGCGCCCGCCATTCTGCTGAGCGTCCATGACGAGAACGGCAAGTTAGTGCGAACGCTGACGGGGCCAGTGACGGCGGGGATGCACCGCGTGGTGTGGGACCTGCGTCATCCACCGGCGAGCCTGGCGCGCGGGCCAGCAAGTGACGAGGACGATGAGGACGAGGGCGGCCCGTCGGGACCTCCGGTGATGATCGGAGCTTACAAGGTGTCGCTGGCGAAGCGCGTCGATGGTGTGGTTACGGTGCTGGATCAGGAGCAGACGTTTCCGGTGAACGAGGACAGCGGGAAGCTCGACGAGCGCAAGGCGTTGAACGAGTTTCAGCAGAAGGTGCTGAAGCTGGAGCGAGCAGCGCTGGCGGCGGTCAACGCGGCGAGTGACACCGCGAGCAAGCTGGCTGCGATGAAGAAGGCAGCCGATCAGGCGCCGGCACTCGATGCCAAGTGGAAGGATGCCGTGCGCGAGATGGAGAAGAAGACCCGCGACATCCTGCGCGCGCTGCGGGGCGACGTGGTGCTGCGCGGCCGCAATGAGAACACGCCGCTGTCGGTGGCCGACCGCGTGCGTTACATTGTCGGCAGTGGGCGTTTGACGCTCGGTCCGCCGACGAAGACGCAACAGGAGAGTTACCAGATCGCGAATGAGGAGTTGTCAGTGGAGTTGGCGAAACTGCGGAAGTTGATTGACGTCGAGTTGAAGGAACTGGAGAAGGCGCTGGAGGAAGCGGGCACGCCGGTGACGCCGGGGCGATTGCCGATGCATAGTGACTAATTCTACTGCGCTGGATTGGCGAGCCGGGAGCGTAAGCGACCGGAGTGTGGCGCAGACTCCGGTCGCCGATGCGAGGACTCCTGCACGGCCAGGCGTTGCGGGGTGTTGCTATCCGGCGAGAATGTCCTTGACGAGTTCTCCGTGGACGTCCGTCAAACGCATGTCGCGGCCGCCGAAGCGGAAGGTCAAACGCTTGTGGTCGATCCCCAGACAGTGCAGCATCGTCGCGTGCAGGTCGTGAATCTCCACCTTGCCCTTCACCGTCTTATAACCCCACTCATCCGTCTCGCCGTGGACCATGCCGCCCTTGATGCCGCCGCCGGCCAGCCAGATTGTGAAGCCATACTGATTGTGGTCCCGGCCATCACCGCCCTGCGCAAAGGGCGTCCGGCCAAACTCGCCCGCCCACACAACCAGCGTCGATTCCAGCAGGCCGCGAGCCTTGAGGTCGCGCAGCAACGCGGCGATCGGCTGATCGACCGTGCGGGCGTTGTTCTCATGGCCCTGCCTCAGCCCGCTGTGCTGGTCCCAGCGGTCCGCGCCGACGTTGGGACAGGTCAACTCCAGAAAGCGAGCGCCGCGCTCGACCAGACGGCGCGCCGTCAGACACTGCCGGCCAAAAGTTCGCGTCGGGCCGTAGGCCGCGTCGAGACCGTAGAGCTTTGTCGTCGCCAGACTCTCGCTCTTGATGTCCATCAACTCGGGGACGGCCGTCTGCATGCGATAGGCCGTCTCGTAATTGGCGATGGCGGAGTCAATCTCGTCGGCGCCGCCAAGCCGCTCCTTCACGGAGAGATCGAGTTGGCGCAGCAGATCGAGCTTGGCCCGCTGATGGGCGTCGGTCGGCTCCTGGCGGCGGATGTTGGCCAGGGGCGTATCGCCGGCGAGGAAGACCGAACCCTGATACGCGGCCGGTAAGAAGCCACTGTTGAAATTGTCCAGGCCGCCCGGCGGAATCAGGCCGCCGTTGAGGACGATGAAACCGGGCAGGTTCTTGTTCTCACTGCCCAGGCCGTAGCCACTCCACGCTCCCATGCTCGGCCGGCCCTGGATGCCGCTGCCGGTGTGCAGGAAATAGTTGGCGCTGGTGTGCTCCGGAAACTTCGACACCATCGAGCGGACAATGGCCAGGTCATCGGCGCACTCGGCGACATGAGGAAAGAGATCGCTGACCCAGTGGCCGCTCTGGCCGCGCTGCTTGAACTTCCACGGCGAGGCCATCACCCGGCCAACGTTGTTGAACTGCGTCGGCTCGACCTTGAAGACGGAGTGCGGATCCTTGCCGTGATACTTCTCCAGCAGCGGCTTGTAGTCGAACGTATCGACCTGCGACGGCCCACCGTCCATGTAGAGGAAGATCACACTGCGAGCCGTGGCGGCATGATGCCGGACCGGCTTGCGATCCACCGCCGCATGGCCATCCTCGGCCAGCAGCGCGGCCAGGGCGACGGCGCCGAAGCCATTGGCCGAGCGCAGCAGCATCTCGCGGCGAGAGAGCGGGACGTGAAAGGGTCGAGAGTGCATCGCCGAAATCTCCACCTTGTCGCCTGGCGGGCAGCCCGCTAAGCCGCAAGCGGCAAGAAGTTGCTCAGTTGAGAAAGATGAACTCTTTCACGTTGAACAGCGTGTGCGCCAGGTCGGTCCACACTTTTGCGTCCTCCACCTTGCTTCCCTGCCGTTCCGCGCCGCGGTCGAGGAACGCCGCGCATGCCTTTCGCTCGCCATCAGTCGGCGGCCGGCCGAACGCGCTCAGATACATTTCCGTCACGCGCTGTTCGGCCGTCCCCGGCGATGCCAGCACCTTCTTCGCCCACAGGCCCGCCTGCTGATGCACGAAGGGATCGTTCATCAGGATCAGCGCCTGGGCCGGGACGTTCGACACCGTGCGCCGGCCGACGGTCGAGAACGGCGACGGCGTGTCGAAGGCCAGCATCATCGGCGACAGGAAGTTGCGTTTCACGGCCAGGTACAGGCTGCGGCGGCCATTGCCGTCGAGCGGCCCGCTGCCGGGCCTGCCTCGGCCATCGAGGAACGGCGTCAGATAGATCGGCACCGATGGGCCAAACACGGTTCGATCCAGACGGCCCGAGACGGAGAGAAGGGCGTCGCGGATCGCCTCGCCCTCAAGCCGGCGCAGGCGCATCCGGTGCAGCAGCAGGTTGGACGGATCGAGTTTCTCCGCCTCCGGCACCGGTTGCGACGACATCCGATAAGCGTTCGACAGGGCCAGTTCGCGAATCAGCGTCTTCAGCGACCAGCCTTCCTTGACGAATCGGCCGGCCAGGAAGTCGAGCAGTTCGGGATGTGTGGGGGCCTCGCCCATGACGCCGAAGTTATCGACCGAGGCGACCAGGCCCCGGCCATACAGATGATGCCAGACTCGATTGACCATCACCCGCGCGATGAAGGGATTCACGGCCGGATCGGTCATCTGCCTCGCCAGTTCCAGCCGGCCGCTGCCGGGCGCGGAATGCAATGGCTTTGAGCCAGCAAGCGCTTCGAGCAGACGGCGCGGGGCCGCTTCGCCCTCCACCTTGGGTGAGCCGCGAACGAAGACATGCTCGTCCACGCTGCTGCCGTCGAGCATCGCCAGGGCCAACCTCGACTCAGCCTTGATGCCGCCCGCAATCCGCTTCTCCTCGGCAATAAAGCCTGCCATCGTCGCACTAATCGGTTTGGCGTTGTCGCCAAGCAATTCCGGCCGTGCTGCCAGCCAGTTGGCCAGACGCGCTAAATCGGCCGCGTCTGCCTTGCCGGCAACCTCATCGGCGCTCAGCCGCCGGGCCACCTCGGCGAACAGCTTGCCATAAGCCGCCGCCAGTGCTTCGGCTGACTTCTCGTCCCCGCTCAGCAGCCCGAGCAGAGCGGCGTTCGGACGGTCGATGGGGCCGGGGCTTTGCTCGGCCTGAACCACCATCGCCACGGCAAGATCGGACCCCGGCACGGCCGTGAACTCAATGTGGGCGTCGAGTCCCTTGTAGCGTGTCAGGTCCTGGCTCACCCAGCGAAACTCGGCGCTGGCCGGGAAACGCATGACGAGTTGACCGTGAAGCGGTCCCTCGACCACAACATGCGCACTTACCGAGGCGTACACAGCACCCGCCCCGCGCACCAGGTAGAAGACCTTGCCGGTCTTCACCTTGAACGAGGGCGTGCAGAGAGTGCGGCCCGCGCGCATCGGAATTCGGCCCAGCGCGCCGGGATCGTTCTCCGCGCCGGGCTTCAGCCGCAAGACGTCGAAAGCGCGGTCGTACTCCGCGGCGCCGCGCTCGACAAATCGCGGTCTGTCTCCCGAGAGACGCAAATCGCCCGGACGTGCCGGCCCCGTGCCGAAAGCCGCATCGTCCGGCAACCAGTCGGCAGGCGAACAATGCCCGTAGTCGATGACAACCTCGGCATTCTTGAGGGCCGCCTCCGCGGCAACCTGGCGCTTGCGCATCTCCTCGGCCACCGTCTTCTTCGCGGCGGGATCGGTGCAGTAGCGCGCCCAGGCATGGAATGGATCATCGCGGTCGCGCGCGGCATTGCGGACCACGTCCACCCATTTGCCCAGCAGCATCGGATCGAGTTTGCGCATCGCGGCGGTGTCAGGCTGCGATGCTCCCTGGATGACCGCCCGCACAGCCAGCAGATAGTCGGCCAGCCGCTCGGTAACAGGCTTTGCCGATGCAGCCAGGGCCTTGCTGACCTCTCCTCGCGCCTTGGACCTCAACTTCGCCAGATCGAACGCGACAGCCTTGTTCTGATCGAGCGAGTCGAAGCGAGCCAGCCGATAGCTGCTGCTGCTGAGGAAGCCAAACAGCGAGTAGTAGTCCCTGGTGCTGATCGCGTCGAACTTGTGATCGTGACAGCGGGCGCAACTTACCGTCAGCCCGAGAAAGGTCTTCGTCATGACGTCGAGGCGATTGTCGAAGCGGTCCGCCTGATCCTGGCGAATATCGACCGGGGAATGCACCTCCTCGCCGAGGAACCAGAACCCCGAGCCGAGGATCGACTCGTTGAACCCCTCTTGCGGATGGCGGCGCGGCTTGTCGAGCAGATCGCCGGCCAGGTGTTCCAGGGCAAACTGGTTGTAGGGGACGTCGGCATTGAGAGCGCGGATGACGTAGTCGCGATACTGGTAGGCATTGGGCAGGAGCGGCTCGAACTCATGGCCGCGGCTTTCGCCGTAACGGACCAGGTCGAGCCAGTGCCGCGCCCAGCGTTCGCCGAAGTGAGGCGATTTCAGCAGTCGATCGACGACGCGGGCGTGCGCTTCAGGCGACTCATCCTTGAGGAATGCCTCAATCTCCGCGGGCGCCGGCGGCAGGCCGATCAGATCGAAAGTGACGCGCCGCAGCCAGGTGCGTTTGTCGGCGGCCGGTGCCGGCTTCAGGCCCAGCGCTTCGAGCTTGGCCAGGATAAAGGCGTCGCTCGGATCGCGCACCCAGTTCCGGTCCTTGACGGCAGGCGCTTCTTGCGGCTGGACCGGACGCCAGCTCCAGTGCTCGCGTTTTCGTTTCTCGATGTCCACGCGGTCCGGCTTTGTCCCCTGGATCGTCTCGCCGTCATTGGGCCAGGGGGCATCCAGGCGCACCCAGTGGACGAAGTCGGCGATGACGGCGTCGGGCAGCTTCCCCTTGGGCGGCATTTCCAGATCGGGGTTCTTGTAGGTGAGCGCCTCGATCAGCTTGCTCTTCTCGGGCTGTCCGGCCACGAGAGCCGGCCCGCTGTCGCCGCCCTTGAGAAGCAGTCCCCGGCCATCGACGCGCAAGCCGCCCTTGAGCTTTTCCGACTTCTCGGAATGGCACCGATAGCAGTGTTGGACGAGGACAGGACGGATTTTCTTCTCGAATAACTCGACCGCTTCCGGCGACGATTCGCCGGCCCGGACCGAAACGGCCAGGACAAGCGCGGCGAAAGAAGTGAGACGATACTGCCATTGTGTCATGATCGCTTCCATGACCGATCGGGTAGGATTGTTGGGCAATGCCTGGGGCGGGAGGGACGGAGGAGAGAGATGTTACTTTAACAGAGTCAGCCGATATCGTCATTGAATTTCCGGTGAGACATGGTGCGAGACGCTTCTTGAGCGCGGGCCGCTGGCGAGGTAGGATCACCCCATGTCCCCGATGAAGACCTGCCTCGCTTCGCTACCCGGGTGGTCGAGACGGCTCGAGGACGGCGCGCCAGCGGGCCGGCACGGCCTCGAACGCGGACAGGTAGGCTGGCTCCAGCGGCAAGGGGACGTAAATCTCCGGCTCGAGGAACAAGGGCATCTCCGGCAGCACGTCTCCCACCGCGACCGGCTCGATGTACGCTTTTTTCGGAATACCTCCTGTATAGGCCGCCAGCGTCAGGGGCTTGTCGGCCGGCAAGGTGAACTCGTGCGCTCGGATTTCCGACCAGATCGCGCCGTGGATTCCCTGGGGATCACGCGGCCCGGGAGGAAACAGATCGAGGACGAGCAAATGAATCCCGGCGTTCAGGAATTCTACTGCCTTGGCCACGAACGACTTCAGACCATGACGGCTCGACTTGTTTCCCGGTGAAACGATCTCAATCAGGGCGACAACGCGGTCGTCGCTCGCGTGGCGGATGGCAATCGCCCTCGTCTTCCTGGCGTATGCCTCGTCCTCGGCCGTCATGACGAATCGGACGCGCGGGGGCGAGGTTGCGACGGCCAGGCCCCCGTTCGATTCGCTTTTCGTCCCCACACCATTTTGTCCCGGAGGCTCCGTCGATGTCTGGCCCTGTCCCAGGGTCAGCACGTCAGGGTGAAGGCCACCCGCAATTTGCTCGGCCATCGCGTAGAACCCGGAAGGAAGCAACCCACTATTGAGGGCGCGCTTGAGTGTGGAAATCCACTCGAGATGGAAATCGTGAAAGATCCCGGCCTCGACGCGCGTCCAATCGTGAATCGGCATCGCTCAACCTCCACCGCGATTCCCGCGCGAGTTCGATCGTGGCTTCTCCGCTTGTTATTCTACCAAGAGCGACGAACGCGATGCGCCTGCGATGCCGATGGCGGCGGGACTACCAACTGCCCAGGACCTCCAAAGCCAGTTGGCCAAGGCTCTCCTCGTTGACCGCGGCCTGTTCACCACAATCGACGCAGCGAATCGCCCCGTAGGAGAACAGTGTCGAGAAGATCATGTCCTCGAAGGTTTCGCCGTCGCCCAGCGCGTACCAGGGGCCGTCCTCGGCCATGCGGTCCAGGACTTCCGCCGCCGGCATCTCCGGATCGGCCGCGAAACGGTTGCCGCAGTGCGAGCAGTACAGTTCGACCAGCATGACATTCTCCTCGCGATGGGATCGCTTTCGTTCGGACCTCTCCAGCATTCCAGACTGAATGTCCCGAACGCTTCGTGTCAGCAGATAGGTGCGAAATGTAATCGCAAGGACGATACCAATCGTGTCTCCGCTCGCATCTTTTTTCTGTTATTCGTCACAACACCTTGATGAGGCAAGTCTTGTGGATATCATCTTCACACCAGTTGCGGAAGCGCATGCGCGGACGTTCGCCGGTGTGCGTGTAAATCGTGGCGGCAATTTTTACAACGCCGCGTCCCTGGATCTCCTTCTGAACCGGCTGGGAAGGAAGGGTAGTCTGGACACGGACGCGGATTAAAGGATAGTCTTGTCCTCTTCGAGAGGTGCGTCTACAATTCAGCCATCGGTATTACAACGTTCATATGCGAGGTGCTGCGATGAACCGGATACGGAGAGCGATTCTGGGACTCGCACTGCTGGCGTCCGTCCTCGTCGGGGGCTGCGGCAAGATGCGTCCGCCCTGGGAGGGCAAGGGCGGCCCGCCTCGTGTTCTCGTCACCTTTGCGCCGCTGGCGTCGTTCGCCCGTGCCATCGGCGGCGATCAGGCGGCCGTGATGTCCCTGTGCGACACCACCGGACCGCACGACTATCAGTTCAGTATCGAGGACGCCATCAAACTGCGCGACGCCGACCTGTTTGTCGCCAACGGCCAGGGGATGGACGATCACTTCGCCGATCGGCTCAAGGCCAACAGCGGCAACCCGAGACTTGTGTTCGATAAGCTGGCCGACAAACTCTCCGCCGGCCTGCTCAAGAAGAACGAAAAGTATGTCCCCGGCCAGGAACACAAGCACGAAAAGGGCGTCTGCGATTGTGCGCATGGCCCCAACGATCCGCATGTCTGGCTCGGCCTGCCGCAGTCGATTGAAATGGTCCGCCAGTTGCGCGACGACTTCAAGACCGTCGATCCCACTCACGCCGCCGACTACCAGAAACGCGGCGACTGTCTCGTCAAGGAACTCGAGGCCCTGCTCGCCGAGGGCAAGAAAAGCCTGAAGAAACTCGATGCGCCTCTCATCGTCTCCCACGAGGCGATGGGTTACTTCGCCGACAGCTTCGCTCTGACAGTCATCGGTTCCTTCCGCGGGCTGGACGGCTCGCCAGGCGACAACAAGACACTGGCCCGGCTCACCGAACTCTGCGCCGGACACGATCGCGTCATCCTCACGATTGAACCGCAATACCCGAAGACCGACGCGGAAGTCCTCAAGAAGGAACTGATCAAGCGCAACAAGAATTGCGAGGTGATCCTCATCCGTCTCGATTCCCTCGAAACGAGTGGCGGCGAGGAAGTAACAGGCGAATGGTACGTCAACAAGATGCGGCAGAATATCGAGGCCCTGGCGAAGTACGCACGATGATTCCTCCTCTGCTGACCCTGAGAAAGCTGAGCGTCGAGCTGGGCGGCAGGCCGATCCTGCGCGGCGTCGATGCGGACATCGCCAGTGGCCGCATCACCGCCCTGATCGGCCTGAACGGCTCGGGCAAGACCACCTTGCTGCGCTGCGTGCTGCGCGAGTTGCCGTTCGAGGGGACGATTACCTTTCACTGCGGCCACGATCACTCGCGGCCGGACCCCAAACACATCGGCTACGTTCCTCAGAAACTGCGCATCGAATCGCGTCTGCCGCTGACCGTGTGCGACCTGCTCGGCCTGGCCCTGATGCGCCGTCCCCTGTTCCTGGGCGTGCCGCGCAAACTTCGCGCCCGCATGGTCGAGATGCTGGCGCGCGTCGGCATCGGCGCGGAGTTTCTCGATCAACCGCCCGTGGAGAAGCTCTCGGGCGGCCAGCTTCAGCGCGTCCTCCTGGCGCTGGCCCTGGAGCCGTCGCCGGAACTGCTGCTGCTGGACGAGCCGGCCGCCGGGATCGATTTTCACACCCGCGAGAGCTTCTACGATCTGCTGAATCGCCTCAATCGCGAGACCGGGATGACCATCCTGCTCGTCTCGCACGACCTCACCGTTGTCGATCGTCACGCACATCACGTCCTTTGCCTGCGCGATGGCCGAATCCAGTGCCAGGGCGCGCCCGCCGAGGTGCTGCGCCAGGAAGTGATTGCCGAGACCTTCGGCACCGGCGCTCACGTCTTCACCCACGATCATGAATAGGATCAAGGGAAGCGGTGTTTCGCGGAAGCGCCGCCAGCCGCTGAATCCTCCCTCCCGAGATGGGTACTATGATCACCAATCGAAAAACCGCTGCGCTATTCGTCCTCGTTCTCCTGGCGCGCGTCACCTTCGCGGCCGAGCCAGCCGTCAAGGACCTGACCGCCGGCGTCAAGAAACAACTCGACGCCGAGTATGCCGAACTCGAAGCGCTCTACAAGCATCTGCATTCCAATCCGGAATTGTCCCTCATGGAAGTGCAGACCTCCGCCCGGCTGGCGAAGGAACTGAAGCAGATTGGCTTCGAGGTGACCGAAAAGGTTGGCGGGACCGGGGCCAATGGAATCGTCGGGGTGCTGAAGAACGGCAAGGGTCCGACCATCCTTGTCCGCACCGACATGGACGCGCTGCCGGTCGTCGAGCGCACGGGGGTCTCCTACGCCAGCAAGGTGCGCGTCCGCGACAAGAATGGCCGGGACGTCGGCGTCATGCACGCTTGCGGCCACGACATGCACATGACCTGCTGGACCGGCACGGCGCGCGTCCTGGCCTCGATGAAGGACCACTGGTCCGGCACGTTGGTGTTCATCGGCCAGCCGGCCGAGGAGATCGGCGCGGGAGCGCGAATGATGCTCGCGGATGGCCTTTTCAAGCGCTTCCCGAAGCCCGACTATGCCCTGGCCCTTCACTGTGACGGCATTCGGCCGTACGGCACGATCGCCTACAGCGAGGGACTGGCCCTGGCCAACGTCGATACGATCGACATCACCGTGCGCGGCAAGGGCGGCCACGGCTCCGCGCCGCACACGACGATCGATCCCATTGTGCTGTCGGCGCGCATCATCCTCGATTTGCAGACGCTGGTCAGCCGCGAGACCAGCCCGACCGATCCGGCCGTCATCACGGTCGGCTCGATTCACGGCGGGACCAAGCACAACATCATCCCCGACGAGGTGAAGATGCAGCTCACCGTCCGTTCGACGAAGGACAGCGTGCGCGATCATCTTCTCAAGGGTATCGAGCGCGTGGCCAACGCGGCGGCGGAGGGGGCGCGAGCGCCGAAGCCGACCGTCAAGATCGATCCGGCCGAGTTCACGCCGGCGCTGGTGAACGAGCCGCGGCTGACGCGCAAGACGGTGGCGCTGTTCAAGGATTTGCTGGGAGAAAAGGGAGTCTACGAGCGCGGGCCGATCATGGGCGGTGAGGACTTCAGCCGTTATGGCCGGGAGGGCGTGCCGATCTTCCTCTACTTCCTCGGCACGAGCGATCCGGAGCGCGTCGTCGCCTCGCAGCGTCCCGGCGCCGATCCGCTGCCGTCGCTCCATTCAGATTCTTACTATCCGATTCCCGAGCCATCCATTCGCACGGGCGTGCTGACGATGAGCATGGCGGTTCTGAACCTCGTCGGCAAGTAATACTCTGGGGCGAGCCGGGAGCGTAAGCGACCGGAG
>JBBSDR010000050.1:0-13187 GCA_038240465.1 Gemmatales bacterium | reverse complement strand
GGGGCAGGCGGACGGCCGGGTTGGGGTGTGGGACGCTTTGACCGGGCTGCGGCTGGCGCTGCTTCAGGGACATCGAAGCGAGGTCTCGGCGTTGCGCTTTTCAGGCGACGGCATGCGGCTGGTCAGTGGCAGCCGCGATACGACGGCCCTGGTCTGGGACCTGACAGCGCTGCGCACCCGCCAGCCGGGACCGCTGCTGCTGACGGCGGAAAA
The DNA here is from genome assembly GCA_038240465.1 of Gemmatales bacterium. Taxonomy (GTDB): domain Bacteria; phylum Planctomycetota; class Planctomycetia; order Gemmatales; family Gemmataceae; genus JBBRIK01. The sequence continues at coordinate 12,974 of JBBSDR010000050.1, read as the reverse complement.
GGCAGAGTCCTTGTGGTCGGTGATCTGCTCCGAAGAGACCGCCGCCGTGGGCGAGGCGCTCCAGAAACTGGGCCGCGATCCAGAGCGGGCCGTCGCGCTGTTGCGGCAGAAACTACGGCCCGTTCCCGAGGACATCAAGAAAATGATTGCGGAACTCGACTCGCCGAAATATGCGGCGCGGAAGCGGGCGTCGCAGGACCTGATGGCTCTGGGTTCAGTCATTGAGCCGATGTTGCGGGCCGAACTGCGCCGCAAGCCGACCCTGGAAAAGCGCCGCCGGATCGAGGAGATTCTGAGGTTGATCGCGGAAAATATTCGGCCCTCCGAGGCCATCCGCGCCCTGCGCGCCCTGGAGGTGCTGGAGATGCTCGCCACGCCAGCAGCGAAGAAACTGCTCGACGAACTGGCCACCGGCGCGACGGCTTCCGAACTGACGCGCGAGGCGAAGGGCGTACTGGAGCGGCTGAGCCGTCATGGTCTATAATTGACAGTTCGAGATATAATAGGTCGAGAGTTGTCCCGATCAGGCGGCACCGAGGCGGAGGACTCGAGCCAGTACCATGCAATTCAGAGCGGAACAATACTATCGGGCCAGTCTGGAGCGCATGGAGTAAGCACGCGGAATCTACCGGGATGGAAAGGCATTTGCCCTGGCCATGTACTGCGCGGGCCTGGCTGTGGAGTCGCTTCTGCGTGCCTTCCGCTGGACTGAGGACACGTCCTTCGAGGGACGACATGACCTGTCCGACTTGCTCAAGGCCAGTCGATTGCTGAGGATCGACGAAGAGCGCATGCGGCGCAAACGGGCCTCAGAGAGCGCAATTCGCGACTCCGGCTTGAAACTCCGAAGAGCGATGAATGAGATTATCATTCTTTGGCATAACAATCTTCGATTCGCTTCTGAAGCGAGCCTCAAGGCTTTTTTGAATCAAATCGGCAGACTTCAAGGGGTAAAAGGCGATCCGCTCAAGAAGAATGCTCTGGATTTGCTTGATGCGGCACAAACAGTCGTCGATCGAGGAGTAGTTCTATGGACCTCAAAGATAAAATCGTAACAGCCCTGTCTCAGTTTCTGGAAATCGACTACATCCGGCTTGAAGAAGACGATGGAATCTCAGGGTTCGTCGTGTCGCCTCGGTTTGAGGGAACGTCCTCTATGGATCGGCAAGGATTGATTGACGAAGCCTTGCAGTCTTTCACTCCAGAAGAGAGACGCCAGGTACTCATGATCGCGGGGTTGACTCCGGTGGAGTACGACGCCGTTGGCGCGCGGATTCGAGTTCACAAGGTGAAGGAAATGGCCGGAGGCAAAGTTGAAGTCGTGCTCGACGGAGGGCGATCAGATGCGGAATACGTTCGAGGGGCGATCAATTCGCAGAAAGGGGTCCGGACTACCGAACCGCACAAGGTAAATGGCGCGGCCGGTGTCCTCATGTCTTTCCGCGCCGAAGGAACGGAAGCGACTCCGCTGACGAAGGAGAAGACCATTCGCGCCCTCAAGAAGGATCGCTACATTGAGGTGATGCCGAACGCTTGAGCTAGCGCCTCCTGTGAGGTAATCATGCGGCGATTCATCTATCTGCTGCTCCTTGTCGCTCCCTGCCTGCTGACGCCGGCCGTCGAGCCGAAGCCGGCCGCCGTCGTGCGCCTGACGCGCGATGGCGGTTTCAAGCAGCATCTGACGTGGTCGCCCGACGGCAAGAAGTTCCTCTGCACGCGCATCCACGAAGGCAAGATGGGCCTGTGGACGATGGATGCCTCGGGCGGCGACTGGAAGCCGCTGTTGGCTGCCACGACGCCGATGTTCGACGGCTCCTGGTCGCCGGACAGCAAGAAGATCGTCTTCGTCTGGGACACCCTGCAAGGGACCGACGGCAAGCTGCAAATCAACACCGTCAACGCTGATGGGACCGACAACAAGGTGCTGGTGCCGCACAAGGCGTTCGACGAGTCGCCGCGCTGGTCGCCGGACGGCAAGAGCATTGCCTGGGTCAGCACCCGGCACGGCAACCAGGAGATTTACAGTCTTCCGATTGCGGGCGGCGATCCGAAACGGCTGACAAATGAGATCGCCTTCGACAACAATCCAAGCTGGTCGGCGGACGGCAAACAGATCGCGTTCGCTTCGTCGCGCAGCGGCAACTTCGAGATTCACGTCATGAACGCCGACGGCGGCAACCTCCGCAAGCTTACGAACCATCCGGCGATGGACTACTGGCCCGTCTGGTCGCCGGACGGCAAGCGGATCGCGTTCACCTCCAATCGCGATGGCAACTACGAGATCTACCTCATGAACGCGGATGGCAGGGGCTTGCGGAACCTGACCAATCATCCGAAGCAGGACAACTTCGCGACGTGGTCGCCTGACGGCAAGAAGATCGCGTTCATCTCCAATCGTGATGGCGGGCATGATGTGTATGTGGTAGAAGTGAGATGAATTCCCTCTCCACTCGCTGTTTCACGGTTGGTGGATGAAGCCCTTCAACCGCCGATTTATCAACTCTTGACCCGAGGAGCGGCCGATGCGCGCACACGGCATCTTGAATGCGTGGCTGGCCCTGCTGGCCCTTGCGCTGGCGAGTCCGGCGGCGGCGCAGGATAAGGAACCGACGTACCGGGGACGCACCCTCAGTCTGTGGGTGGACCGGGTGAGATGCCCGGACGCCGACATCGGCGACCGGGCCGTCCGGACATTCAAGCAACTGGGGCCGAAGGCCAAGGACGCCGCGCCGGCTCTGGTTCACGTCATGGTGTGGGAGCCGGACCTCAATGAAAAGGGCCAGAAGGTTCGCGACTGCGCCACTCGCGCCCTCAAGGCGATCGGCCCTGATGCGGTATCGGCCCTGCGCGCCGCCTTGAAGGCGACTCATTACCCGCCCGGCATCGAGCGCAACACCGCCATCCTTTCCACCATCGACGCCCTGCACATGATCGGTCCGGGAGCGAAGGCCGCCATTCCGGAGCTGATCGACATTTTCAAGGACCCACCGCAGGACTTTTTTGGCAGCCCTCGTACTGCCGCCGCCGATGCACTGGAGACGATCGGCCCGGCCGCGGTGCCGGCTCTGGTAAATGTCCTGAAGGAACTGAGGGACGTGAAATGGACCGCCGACAGCAGGCACGGGGCCGCCTGGAGCGCGCTGGATGGCATCGCGTTAAGGGAAAGGACCTTCCTGGATGGGCTGGAGACCCGGCCGATTGCCCCGGAGGCGAAATCAGCCGTGTCGGACCTTATTGAGGTTTTGAAGGATAGCAAGCATGCGTTGTTCCGGACCGTTGCCGCCAGGCTCCTGAGAATAATCGGCCCGGAAGCGCGGGAGGCGGTCCCGACGCTTCTGATCGCTCTCCAGGACAAGGACCCGGAGATTCGCCAGGCCGCGGCCCGGGCTTTGGGCCGAATCGGTTCAAAGGACAGGACGGCCGTGCCCGCGCTGATGGAACTGCTGAAGGCTGGCGAGATGGAGTTGCGCCTCGGCGGGATCGAGGCCCTGGGGAAACTCGGTTCGGAGGCGAAGGCGGCAGTCCCCGCGCTGTCGTACTTCCTCAAAGACAAGAACGTAACGGTCCGCCTGTTCGCCGCCCGCGCCCTGGGCCAGATCGGTCCCGAGGCCAAGGAGGCAGCGCCGACGCTCGCGAACCTCCTTAAGGACACCGATGTCCAGGTGCGGCTGGTCGCCGCCGATGCGCTCCTGCGGATCGACCCGCGCCGCCAGGAAGCCGAAACGCTCTTATCGGCCGCCCTGAGAGATCCCGGGTTGTCACTTCAAACACGGGCAGTGCTGCATCAACTCGAATCCGCCAGACGACTGCGGCCGGCCGAGGAGGAACTGCTCAAAGCGCTGAAGGACGACAGGAAAGAAGTGCGCGACTGGGCTTACAGCGCGTTGTGGCGAAGGGCCGTGCGCGACCACAGCGCGATGGTGCGGTATCGAGAGGCACGCGACCGGGACGATGTCCCCGCGCTCCTCAAGGAAATGGCTGGAGCCACTGTCCTCAACGAAGACGGCTACCTCGTTGACCGGAGGTGGCTGTACGTTGACGGGCCTGGCCAACCCGGCAAGAGATTTACGGAAATGGGCTCGGTCGTGGTCCCGACGTTGCTCGACGCCCTCACCAAATCGGCACACCCCGAGCGATTCGCCCTGGTCCTGGTCCAGATCGACTCAAGCCCGAAGATGATCGCGGCCCTGAGCGAATTCGTCAAGGACAGGAAGGCCGATCAGAATCTGCGCGTGGGCTGCATTCGGGCGCTGGCCGATATCGGTCCGGAGGCGCAGACGGTTGTGCCAATCCTGCTCGACATTCTCAAGAACGGCCCCACTCGCGAGTTGCGGAACGAGGCGGCGCGGGCGCTGGGGGAGATCGGCGGCGGCGACAAGACTGTCGCCGCCGCTCTGACCGAGGCCGTGAAGGATCCCGCCATTAACTTCGCGGCCTTTCGGGGACTGGTGCTTCTCGGCCCCTCGTCGGTGCCGATCCTGCTCGACCTGTTCCGGAACAAGGACAACTGGAAGGAGGGGGTCTTTGGGGAGCTTGGCGCTCTGGCACGATCCTCCATGGCCGTCACTGCAATGGGGGAACTCGGAGCGGCGGGGGTCCCCGCCCTGCTTGAGTGCCTGAAGGACAAGGACCTGTTGAAACGAACGGCGGTCCTCAGCACCCTGGGACGGATGGGGCCTGAAGCGAAGGCCGCCGCACCGATCCTGCTCGAATTGTGGCAGAAGAGAGACAGGAACAGTTTTCTCGCGGCTGGGGCGGCGCTGCGGCGGATCGACTTCGCGGCGGCGAAGAAGGCGGGAGTCAAGTAAACGGAATCCAGGAGCATCTGATGCGCTCACATCGGTTTGTCGAGTTGGGCCTGGGCCTGCTGTCCGCGTTCGTGATGACAGTCCCGGCAGCGGCGCAGGACAGGGAACCCAACTACCGAGGGCGCACCGCCGGCGAGTGGGCGGCGCACATGCGAATTCGCGAGGACGACGTGGGAGAACGGGCCGTCCGCGCCTTTCAGCATTTGGGGCCGAAAGGCAAGAGCGCCGTGCCCACACTGATCAACATCCTCGTATGGTCAGACAGTGTTTGGAGTGAACAGGACCGTAAGGCCCTGGGTCGTGTCAGCCGCGCACTCACGGCGATCGGCCCGGACGCCGTGCCGGCCCTCGCCGCGGTCGTGAAGGGGACCGATCCGCCCAACAGGTTGGAGCGTCGCAACGTTCTCCAGGTTACGCTGGAGACACTGCAGAATATCGGGCCTGACGCCAGGGCCGCAATTCCGGAACTGATCGACATTTTCAAGGACCCCCCGAAGGACCAGGGGGAAGCCTCCTTCTTCGCGCAAAAGGCGCTGGCAAAGGTCGGACCGGCGGCCGTGCCGGCGCTGCTCGGCGTTCATCAGGACAGGATCGTCCCTTCACGAATCCGTGGCGCCGCCTGTCTGCCGCTGGTGGAGATGAAATCGCAAGCGAAGGATGCGGTATCCGCGCTCGTCGTGTTGCTCAAGAAAAGCAAGGACAGATATCGCATCTTCCATGCCGACATCCTGGGAGCGGTAGGCCCGGCCGCCAGGGACGCCGTGCCGGTATTGATCGTGACGCTGATGGATCAGGACAGGGAGATCCGCCTTCACGCGGCCGTTGCCCTCAGCAAGATTGGCGTGGATGCCGGAACTGCCGTTCCCACCCTGATCGAGATGTTCGGAGATAAGGCGCAAGTTGTCCGTGACCTGGCCGTGAAGGCACTGATTCGGATTGGGCCGGAGGCGAAACTGGCCGTACCCGCTCTGAGCGCCGGCCTCAAAGACCCCGCAGTCAAGTCGCGCGTCGAGGCCGCCCGGATCGTGTTGCACGTCGAGCCACGTCACCCCGAAGCGCTGGCCGTGCTGACCGCTGCGCTGAAGGACAAGGATGGAAAGCGTGATGCCGCTGCGGCGCTGGCCCAGATTGGCCTGCTGGACAGGGCCACGGTGGCGGCGCTCGCGGATGCCCTCAAGGATCAAGACGGAGCGGTTCGCAGCGACGCCGCCCTGGCGCTTTTGCGAGCCAACCCGGGAAACGCAGCGGCCCAAACCGTTCTGCGGAGCGCCTTGAAGGATCAAAATCTGTCAGTAGGCATCTCGGATGCACCCGTGCTTGTGCCGTTCCTGCTCGACTGCATGAAGGATAAAGATCCAGCGCTGCGCCGTGGGGCCGTGGCGAGCCTGCGCTGGCAGAAGACGACGGCCGCAGTCCTGACCGCTGCCATGAATGACGAGAACAGGGACGTGCGCGAGGACGCCATGCGCGCTCTGCTCCAGATGCGGATCAAGACCAGGGAAATGGTTCCGGTTCTGCTCGAAGTGTTGAACGACGAATGGGGTCTCGCCATTGCCCGCGATGCGAGCATCAACTTGCCCGGGGCTTTGCTGGAAATCGGCCCTGACGCGGTCCCGGCCTTGCAGAACGCCGTCGAGAACAAGGAATTTCGCCACACACGCGGCAAACTCGGCCTGATCCTCAGCCAGCTCGACACCAGCCCCCGCACCGTCGCGGCCTTGCTGAACGCCCTCAAACCCTCGCCGATGGGAGATGGCGACCTTGGGCTGATCCGCCAGCACGTCATCCGGGCACTGGCCGAGATCGGCCCGGAGGCCAGGGCCGCCCTCCCGACCCTGATCGCCATCTTCCACGGCAAGGCCGATGGGAATCCGGACGAGGCGGTCAAGGCGATGGCGGAGATCGGCGGCGGCAACAAGGAAGTCCTCGCCGTGCTCACCGCAGCTCTGAAGGAAGACGGCAGGGCCGACGCGGCCATACGCAGCCTGGTGATCCTGGGCTCCTCGTCGGTGCCGATCCTGGAGGAGATCTTGCGGAATAAGGACAAGTTGCGTGTCAACTCGACCGCGGCGGCCAATGCGCTCGGCGCGATTGGAAAGCCTGGCGTGCCGGCCCTGATCGAGGCGCTCAAGGACACCGATCCGGGTATGCGGATCGTGGTCTGCAACGCCCTGGGCCGGATGGGGCCAGAGGCGAAGGATGCCGCGCCCGCCCTGCTCAAGCTGTTCGAGAGCCAGAACGTGAACGGCTTTCTTGTGGCCGGCGCGGCGCTGATGCGGATCGACCCGGCGGCAGCGAAGAAGGCGGGCGTCAAGTAAACGGAATCGAGGAGCATCTGATGCGCTCTCAACGAGTCATGGAGTTGGGGCTGGGCTTGCTGTCCGTGTTCGTGATGACAATCTCGGCGGCGGCGCAGGACAAGGAACCGACGTACCGGGGACGCACCCTCAGTCAGTGGGCGGCCCGGGCGGCGATGAAGGATGCCGACGTGGCTGACCGGGGCATCCGGGCGCTCACGAAGTTAGGCCCCCAGGTGAAAAACGCCGTGCCGGCCCTCATCCACGTCATCAGAACAAACGCTCTGGACGCGCAGGAGAGATGCGGCCCTGCCATCGCGGCCCTCAAGGCGATCGGTGCGGACGGCGTCCCGGCACTCCGCGAGGCCTTGATTGCCGAGGGACTCACCGGCCCCGGCGCCGTCAACTTCATCGTCTTCATCGCGCGGGCGCTGGGCGAGATCGGCCCGGGCGCGAAGGCCGCCATTCCCGAGTTGATCGGCCTGCTGAAGAATCCCCCGAGTTTCGGCGGATTCGGCGACGGAGACGCTATTTCCAGGGCGGCCGGCGCGGCGCTGGAGAAGATCGGCCCGGCCGCGGTCCCGGCCCTGCTCGAAGTCCTGAAGGACGCGAAGGCCAGGTGGATTCATCGACGCGCCAACGATGCCCTGCTCAAGATGAAGCTGGGGACGGAAACGGACGCGGCGGTCCCCGCGCTCATCGACGCCCTGAAGGATAAAGACGCGGAACTTCGAGAGAAAGCCGCCCTATTGTTGGGCCGGATCGGTCCGAGGGCGGTGGCCGCGGTACCGGCGCTGCAGGGCGCTCTCGGCAACAAGAATGAAACGATCCGAGTTGCCGCCGCCGTGGCGATGGGGCGGATCGGCCCGGCGGCGAAGGCGGCGATACCCGCGCTCAGCGACGGTCTCAAGGATGCCACGATCACCGCACAGATCAAGGCTGCCCGTGCGGTGCTGGGCATCGACTTGCGTCATTCGGATGCACTGGCCGTGCTGGCTGCCGTCCTCCAAGACAAAATGGGAGCAAGGGGAGACAGGATTGAAGCCGTCATGGTGCTGGCCGAGATTGGCACGGACGACAAGGCCACGGCGGCGGCACTCGCGGGCGTTCTCAAGGATCCCGAGGAAACGATCCGCAGCGCGGCTGCCCTGGCACTGCTGCGCGTCGATCGCAGGCACCAGGCAGCCCGGACCGTCCTGAAAAGCGCCTCCTCTAACTTCGCTTCCGAGGCTATCCGGAGACTTCCGGCTGCAACCGTGCCGATCCTGAGCGATTGCTTGAAGGACAACGATCGGGACCTGCGCCTTCGAGCGGTGAAGTTCCTCAGTGGCTTCGACAGGGAAGACAGAGCGGCCAGCAATGCCCTGACCGAGGCCATGAAAGATGAGGACCAGGCGGTGCGCCGGGAGGCTATCTGGACGCTGGTGGACAGAGGCGTGCGCAGCCCGGAAATGGCCGCCATTGTCCCAGATTTGCTGAGGGCGTTGAACCAGCCCGACTCCACCAACCACTTCATCCCGCCCGGTCCCGTGCTGGTGGAACTCGGCCCCATCGCGGCGCCGGCTCTGCTCGACGCTCTCAAGGACGAGGAATTCACGCGCCGCGATAAGGTCGCCACGACCCTGGGCCAGATCGACGGCGGACCGAAGACGGTTACGGCCCTGCTCGATGCCCTCAAGCCTGCAACAGTCGCTCAGCCTTATGAGGTCCGCACCGGAGTAATCCGAGGACTGGCCGAGATCGGTCCGGAAGCGAAAACCGCCATACCCGCCCTGATTGCCATCCTTCGCGATAAGCGCGAAGGCAACCTGCGAATCGAGGCCGCCAAGGCACTGGGTGAGATCGGCGGCGACAAAACGGTCGTCGCAGCGCTGACCGAAGCTCTGAAGGATGTCAGCACGCTCCGCGCGGGCTTGAAGGGCCTTGTGCTTCTAGGCCTCTCGTCGGCGCCGATCCTGCTCGACATGTTCAAGAACCAGGAGGACGTCGCCAAATCCTGCATGGCCGCCGAGGCACTGGGCGAACTCGGCGCGGTAGGCGTCCCCGCGCTGATCGAGGCGCTCAAGGACAACGATACACTGAAACGGACCGCAGTCATCTCCGCCCTGGGACGGCTGGGGCCGCAGGCGAGGGCAGCCGTGCCCGCCCTGGTCGAGGTGTACAAGAAGGATAGCACTACCTCTTTCGCGGCCGGGGTGGTGCTCAAGGGGATCGACCCGGAGGCGGCGAAGAAGGCGGGCGTTCCTTGAACGGAAAGAGAGATCGAGTGCGGCGTGAGGCCGCCGTGGTGCTGTCGTTTCGATTTGGCATGTAACACAGCAGGAGCTTGCGATGTCCACTGATCCGAACGTTCCCTCGCCATCGGGCGGCCAGCGTCCCCTCGCATGGGTGCTGGGTGGGATCCTCGTCCTCGTGCTTCTCGGTGGAGGCGGGTACGTTCTCTTTCGCACGAGCCATGATGGGGGCGTCAAGAAGAACGGCGACGACAAGGGAGGCTCAAAGGATGGCGGCATTGCTGAAGAGAAGGAGGAGCCTGAAAAAAAACTCATCGCAGCCAGCCCGGAAGCACGCCAGCAATACCTCGCGGACATCAATCAGGCGCAGAAACTGCTGGCGAAACGCGATCCCGCGCCGCTGCGAGACATCCTCAACAAGTATCATGCTGACCCGGACCACGAGGACCTGCGCGGGTTTGAATGGCATTACTTATCGTGGTTGAGTGAGGGAGATCGTCTCAAATCTCTTGCCGATCCGGTGCCGCCCAAACCACCGATCAAGCCGGAACAGCCGAACGCGGCCGCCGTGGGGTTCATCAAGGGAGCGGTCAGTCCGAACGGCAAGCTGCTCGCCGTCATCAACGAGGACACGGAGAAGAGCAAGACCTTCACCCTCTGGGATGCGGCCACGGGGAAGGAACTGCGCACGTTCAAGGGACACGAAGGTCAGGTCACCTGCCTCGTCTTCAACCAGGACGGCAGCAAGATCGCCTCAGGAAGCCGGGACAACACGGTCAAGGTCTGGGACATTGCCGGCGACAAGGAACCGTTTACCTTTCGCGGCCATCAGAACGCCCCTGGCGCCCTGGCGTTCTTCCCGGACGGCCAGCGCATCGCCTCCGCCGATGATGGCGGCAGCCGAGATGAGCGCACGAACATTGCTCAGATCAAGGTCTGGGAGTTGATGGACGGAAAAGAGACGGTCTCGTTCCGTGTCCCCGACATGTTCTTTGGGCGGATGGTTGCAAGCTCGGATGGAAAAAAACTGTTGCTCCTGACGACTGCCTCGGTATTCGTCCACGACGCCGGCAGCGGCGCGGAGATTGTTCGCGTCACCAACTACCAGAACGACGCGCCACCCGTCGCTTACAGTCCTGACGGCACTCTTCTGGCCACTTCTCAACTCAAGCTTTGGGATATCAGCAAGCTCGCCAAGGAGAAGCCGAATCGCCGCGAGAAAGCAACCGGGAAGTTGGAGATGAACGGATTTCCGGACTACCTTGCGATGTCCCCGGACGGCAAAACGCTGGTGGTCGCCAGCGACATGGGGGAGACCGAGTTATCCCTGTGGGATCCGGCAACAGGGAAGGAGAAGGGCAACTACGAACGCTTCACGCGCAAGCGTCGGGTGGAGGTGGGCGAGAAGAGTGTCGAGATCGATGCAAAGAATATTTGCTCTCGGTTTCCTGGCACTGTCCGGGCCGCTGCGTTCACGGCCGACGGCAAGGGACTGGTCACTGTCAGCTCCCAGCTTGAGAATGCCGTGCAGGTCAAAATCTGGGACCTTGCCAAAGGTAAGGCGCGAGTCAGCAAGGCTTTTCCCTCCTTTATCAACCCCTTTGGCGAGCAGATGCGCTCGGTGTTCATCAGTCCGGACGAGCGTACTCTGGTCATGGTGTTCGACATTCTCAACGTGGGCGGCGGCTATCAGACGATGAAAGTCTGCGATCTGGTGACTGGCGAGGTTCGCCGCGTAAGTCTGGGGAAACAGCCGCCCCCTCCCGCAGTTACACCAGCGCCGGGACCTCTCGCCGCGCTCAAGGACCCACGCGCTCGACCGGAAACCTGGTCGCTGGCCCTGACGCCTGACGGGCAAACTCTGGCGATGGCCAGCGCGGACCATCTCATCCGCCTGCGCAATCTGAAGGGTGCGGAACGCCCAGCGCTGGCCGGACACAAGGCCGACGTCCTTGCGCTTGCCTGGGCGCCGGACGGCAAGCTCCTCGCTTCAGGCGCGGCGGACGGCAGCGTCAAACTCTGGGATGCAACCGCTGCTCGTGAGCAGGCGTCGCTGGACGCACACAAGGGCAGTGTCCGCTCTATGGCATTTTCACCGAATGGGAAACTGCTCGCCACCGCCGGCGCGGATTGGACCGTTCGCATCTGGGAATACGGAAAAGAGGATCAGACACCCAAACCGGTTGCCAACCTGGAGGGGCAGACGAGCGACGTCTGGTCCGTGGCTTTCAGTCCGGACGGCAAGACCCTGGCCGTTGCCGCCGGGAACTGGGAGGCCGGCGAGGTCCAGCTCTGGAACACGGAGACCTGGAAAGAACCCGCTGTCCTCGCGAACCCAACAGGGATGCATGCGGTGGCCTTCTCGCCCGACGGCACGCTGCTGGCGGCAGGGGACCAGGAAGGGAGAGTGAGTCTCTGGGAGACAAAGGGGATGAAAAGCTGGGTGGTCCTTCAGGGGGAGATCGGGTTTCGCGGCGGCAAGGAGAACCCTCCACACGGAGACACCATTTTGAGTCTGGTCTTCTCGAATAACGGTGCCTGGGCGGCATCGGCCAGCGCCGACGGGGTGGTCAAGGTGTGGAACGTAAAGGCGAAAAGCTCCGACGTTGGATACGCCTGGCATCAGGGTGAGGTGCGCTCTCTAGCATTCACGGCGGATCCTTCGCTGCAACTGGTCTCCGCCGGCAAGGACGGACAGGTGATCCTCACGGATCTCTTCAAACCGGGCTGGGCGAAGTGGCCCTGGACCCGCCTCCAAACCGGCTCACTCCAGACAATATCGCGCACGCTCTCACCCGATGGCAAACAACTGGCGACCGGCGACATGGACAACACGGTGCTGTTGTGGGACATGGCAACCGGCTCGCTGCAGCGAACGCTGCGCGGGCATCGCGATCCGGTGGTCGCGGTCGCCTACTCTCCCCCTGGCGGCCTGCTTGCCGCCCTCACCGAGCCGCAGATGAATTTTTCTTCCTTCACGCAGGATCCGGTGGGCCGGCTCTGGCAACTCAAACTCTGGGAACCAGCAACAGGAAAGGATCGAGGCAGCGTCGAGTGGGAAGGCGCGGGGATCGCGCCCTGGGCCGTCGCCGTTTCCTCGAATGGCCGCTGGGCGGCAGTGGCAGCGAGCGGACTGCAAGACCGCATTTTTGAGCGAGATCCAACCTTCGCGCACCAACTCTCCCTGTGGGAGATTGCCGGCAAGAAGCGGTATAAGTTGCCGGTGCAGACGGCCGCGACGGCGCTGGCTTTCGCGCCAAGAGCGAAGCTGCTTGCCTCCGCATCGACCAATGGCGAGGTGCGCTTGTGGGATGTCGCCAGTCAGAAGCCTGGCCTGGTCTGGAAAGCACACACGGGGGAGATTTGGAGCATCGCCTTCTCTCCAGACGGCAAGACGCTCGCGACCGCCGGCAAGGATCGGGCCATCCATCTCTGGCAAGTCGCCACGGGGAAACTGCTGCTGTCCTTTTCCGCGCTGCCCCAGGAGGCCCGCAATTTGACGTTCCACCCGGACGGCACGGCCTTGACCGCACTGATCGGCGATGAGGTCCGCACCTGGCAAGCAGCCGCGAAGTCTGAGAACTAACCGAATGGCGAGCCGGGAGCGTCAGCGACCGGAGTTAGACGTACTCCGG
>JBBSDR010000049.1:0-13206 GCA_038240465.1 Gemmatales bacterium | reverse complement strand
CCAGGCGAGAAAGCGGCCCGGCTCCTCGCCGCGAAACTCGTGCAGGTGCCGATCGATCCGCAACAGCGTCTCCTGCACGACGTCGGAGTCGAGCAACTTGCCGCGCAAGTCCGGACCGATCCAGGAGCGAACCAGCGCGAGAAGAAAGGGACGAATGCCCGCCAGCAAGCGATTGCGAGCGCCGGCGTCCCCGGCACGCGACTGGAGCAAGAGCGGACCCAACTGGTGACGGTCCTCATCCGGCATGGCGATTCTCCAGGTCTGCAAGAAAAGACGGCCGCCCGGAACAAAACGTTACACGAAAAGGGATGAAAAGGAGGGTAATCGATACACGACAGGCTGGCGAGAAGAAAACGCGCCAGCCGCATACCGCTGGAGTTCGGTCCCTGGTGCGATGACAACGGCGAAACCGGTTGAACCCGCAGGGCGCTGCAAACTGATATAATGAGCGAAAACGCAACGCTCCGAGACCGCGCCATGTTTCGTTTTCTCTCCCATCCTCTCCGACTCCTGAGCCTCCTCGCCCTCCTCGCGGCGGGGGTCTTCGGCGGGCCGCACGCTTATGCCTGGTATCACTTCCGCGCCGGACGCACCGCCCTCGAAAATTACCACACGAACGAAGCGCGCGATCATCTGCGTTCCTGTCTCAAGGTCTGGTCCACCAGCGCCGACGCCCACCTGCTGGCGAGCCGGGCCGCGCGCCGCGCAGGCGACTACGACGACGCCGATTTGCATCTGCGCGAGTGCCAGCGGCTGCGCGGCGGCCCCGATGAGGAGACCGCTCTCGAATACGCCCTGCTCCACGCCTCAATGGGCCAACTCGAGCAGGAGGTCGAGAAGTTCCTTTTCGATCAGGTCAACTCCAGTCCGCGCAACGCCGGCCTGATCTGGGAGGCCCTGACCGAAGGCTACACGCGCACTTATCGCGTTCTCGATGCGCTGGCCTGCGTCAACCGCTGGCTGCAACTCGACCCGGATAACCTCCGCGCGATCGTGCTGCGCGGACACACGCACTGGCAAATCAACGCCATGCTCAAGGCCGTCCCCGACTATCGCAAGGCCATCGAACGCGATCCGGACCTGGACGAGGTTCGTTCGCGGCTGGGGATTGGCCTGCTCGAAACCGGCCAGTACAGCGAAGCCCTGAAGCACTTCGAGGAACTCGCGCGGCGCAAGCCCGACGACCTCGAAGTTCGCACTCGGCTCGCGCGCTGTCAGTACCTGATGGGCCAGCGCGCCCTGTCGCGCAAGTTGTTGCAGTCGGTCCTCGACGAGCAGCCCGAAAATGGCGCGGCCTTGCGGACGCGCGGCCAGATCAACCTGATGGATGGGCAACTCGACGAGGCGGAGACCGACCTGCGCCACGCCATCCGCGTGTTGCCGTTCGACCATGCCTCGCACTGGGGGCTGCATCAGTTGTACGGGCGGCAGCGGAAGGACGTCGAGGCGAAGGAAATGGGGGATCGCGCCGAGAAGATCAAGGAGAACCTCGAGAAGTTGCAGGTCCTCAGCACGCAGAAGCTGTCGGTCCGCCCGAACGATCCGGCCCTGCACTGCGAGATGGGTCTGCTGTTGCAGAAAATGGGCCACCCGGAAACAGCCCGCCTCTGGTTGCTCAGCGCGCTCGATAAGGACCCGAACTACCAGCCCGCTCAAGCGGCCCTAACCTCAGAAAATCCGAAATCCTCAGAAAATCCAAAATCCTCGGAAAATCCGAAATCCGAAATCCGAAATCCGAAATAAGAGAAAAAGAGAAGAGGCAGAGGCAGAGGTTCTTGATTCTTTATTTCGGATTTCGGATTTCGGATTTCGGATTTGTTTTTGGGTTGTGCCAGAGCATCACCGGCGGCGTTCCGGGCGGCGCGCCGTAGTGTCCGATTACCAGGTCATTTCTCCCCGTCCCCGATACGTCGCCCAGCGCACAGGACACATGATCGCACGTCCCCACCGCAAGGCTGTGGCGGACAAACACGCCTGGCTGCGTTTGCTCCAACAGGACGATTGCGTCCAGCTTCTTCTCTCCGCGCTCGGGAAAGTGCTTCTCCGGCAGAAAGCTGACGGCGACGATGTCCTGCTTGCCGTTGCCGGCAACGTCCGCCGCCAGGGCGCGATGCACGCCGTACATCGGGGCCAGCGGATGATGCACGAACGGAAACTTGCCCCGGTTCTCCAGCCATTGCACACCGTGATAGGGCTTCAGCAGATAAGGCTGATCCAGCGTGTCGCCGTTGGTGTAGAGAACGTCCAGGTCGCCATCGCCGTCAAGGTCCACCAGTTCGATGCCGCTCGAACCATAACCCGGGTTGTTCGCCTCGTAAATCGTCTCCTTGCGAAACTTGCCGTTGCCCTCGTTGATAAAGGCCACGATCGTCTCGTGCTCCTGAGCGAAAAGGGCCACGAAATCCATCTTGCCGTCGTTGTTCAGATCGGCGACGGGGACGTGAATCGCCCCATGACGCTTATCGAGGACTCGGGGGATAAACTTCGGCTTCGACCAGTGCGTCGTGTGATTTTCAAGAAGGAGAATCTCGCCAACGTTGTTCCAGCCAAAGACCGCGACGACGAGATCGAGCTTGTCGGTGCCGCAAAAATGAGCGGCGCGGACGTCGGCCACCCGGCCGACATTCTCCAACAGCGTGATCGGCGTAAAGCCGCCGTTCCTGTCGCCGTGCAGCAAGACGACGCTGCCGGTGCGCGTGTCGGTGGGCGGGAAACTGCCAAGGTTGGCGACAAGGATGTCCTTGAAGCCGTCGCCATCGAGATCGACCACCATCGCGCGGGCCGGGTTGGCTACCTCGCCGAGAATCCGCCAGGCCGGCGACTTCTCATGGGGACGCAGGGCCATTACCAGGCCGGCTTTCATGTCACAGGCCAGCACGTCGAGATGTTTATCGTCGAACAGGTGTACGAGGCTGACGTGCGAGATGAAGGGGGCGTCGATGCGCGACTGCTTCGGCAGTGCGGTCTGCTCGAACCGCACCGGACACGGATGGCGGGCGTAGTCGATCTGGGCGGCAGGCAGCGTTTCGGGAGCGCGTTTCTCGAAGTAGCCGACGACGGCCGGCAGCAGCGGCGCTTCGAGGGAATGGCCGGACGTGGAGAAAAAGTGATAGCCTTGCTCTACCTCATGTCGCCAGGCCCAGCGCGGAAACGAGTCCGGCGGCGGAAAGGCATGACAGTAGCCGCAGAAATGGCGGATCTGTCCTTCGAGGTGGGCCTCGTCGGTCGTGGGGGGAGGCGAACGGAGGAAATGGAAGGCGGCCGCGACGGCACTGCCTGCCGCCAGCACGAACAGCGTCAGCCAGAGCCAGCCGCGTCCTTTCACGAGCATGCGTCACCTCGCCTCAAGCTGCAATGGCACGAATTGCTGTTCCGCCTCACGGGTCTCCAGAAACGACGCCGATTGCGCGCGCCCCTCGCGCAGCCAGTTCCGCAACGCTCCGATCGTCTCGCGCTGCGACACCGACAACGGCACCTGACGCCGCAACGCGGCCAGGATATCGTCGGTCGCGAACTCGCGCGCGGCGTTGAAGCCGAGATACATCGCGTCGATGATCGCCTGCTCAATCTCCGAACCGACGTAGCCCTCGGAAGCAAGGGCGAGCTTGCCCAGGTCGTAGTCCTGGGGCAGACGATTGCGTTTGCGCAGGTGGACGGTGAAAATCTCTTTCCTCTCTTCAAGGGTAGGCAAATCGAGGAAGAAGACCTCGTCGAATCGGCCCTTGCGCAGCAGTTCCGGCGGCAGCCGGCTGATGTCGTTGGCGGTCGCGACGATGAAGCACGGCGCGGTCTTTTCCGAGGCCCAGGTGAGGATGGTGCCGAAGACGCGCGTGCTGGTGCCGCTGTCACTGTCGCCGTGCGCCAGCGCCTTTTCGAGTTCGTCCACCCAGCACACGCACGGCGCGACCGCCTCCACCAGCCGCAAGGATCGGCGAACGCGCTCCTCCGATTCGCCGACCAGGCTGCCAAACAGAGAGCCGACATCAAGGCGAATCAACGGCAGACGCCACAGACCGCTGATCATTTTCGCCGTCAGGCTCTTTCCCGTCCCCGGAATGCCGATCAAGGCGATTCCCTTCGGCGACGGCAAGCCGTAGTTGCGCGCCTCCTGCGAGAAGGCCCGTTCGCGCAGCCGCAGCCATTCCTTCAGCACGCCCAGGCCGCCGACGTCCGCGATTGTCTCGGCGGCGCTGAAATACTCCAACGCCTCGCTCTCGCGGATAATCTCTTTCTTCTCCTGCGTCACGCGGTCGATGCCGCGTTCGTCGAGAACGCCCGTGCTGATGATCGCCTGGGCGAAGACGCGCTGCGCCTGGGCGGCGCTCAGACCGAGGGCCGCCTGCACCAGCTTCTCGCGGCCGAGTTTCGTCAGGTTCACCTTCACGCCCGGCGTCTTCGTCAATCGCTCCAGGACGACTTCCAGTTCGGCGGCGACCGGCGGCGGCAACTCCAGCACGACGGCCTCGTCCTTCAGTTCCTCCGCCAGCTTCCCCGTGGGGGTGAGGACGATAATCGATTTCTTGCTGAACTTCAGTCGTTGCGAGACGCTCTTGAGCTTGCGCTTGACCTGGGCGTTGCCAAGCACTTCGTGAAAGTCCTTCAGCACATACACCGTCTCGCCATCGCTCTTGTCGATCTGCTCCAGGGCCGTGATCGGATCGCGCGCCGTCGGCGGCGTCCCTCCGGTGAGGGCCTGAAAACCGTCGGCCACGTCCCAGCTCAGGGCGCTGCGCTTGCCGCGCTCGCAGACGCTCTTGATCGTCTGCAGCGCCCGCTCCTCCTCGTGCGTCACCAGCCAGAGGAGCGTGCAGCGCGCTCGCAGGTAGACGTCCAGTTGCTGTTCGACGCTCATGACGGTCAACCCTCGATGGCGATATCGAACGAACTCGCTTCTTGCATCTTACCCAAACGGATGAGAGCATGACTCTCATGAGCTTCACTTGACAGAACGCCTGGAATACGGATAACCCCGGCGCGGGATAGAGGAAGCGGCCCGGAGACGTCTCCACGACTGCCACGCCAATGATGCGGTCCATGTGGATCGCCGACAACGCCTGCAAGAAAGTGGCGCTCGGCAAGACCTACGTCGAGGGAATCTTCGAGGATATTACACTCCTGCGGTCTGATATCCGGTATAACTTGCCCTGTCGCCTCTTCTTTGGGGTAACCGGGGTCCACTCAGATACCCACCTGATCCTCAATCTCGTCGATCTGCGAACGGGCGACATTCTTTCTGCCACGACTTTGCGCGTGATAGGTGACGATCCGTTAACGTCACACGATTTCACCCTGCTTGTCCCATCGATGCCGATCCCACACGAGGGCATCTACGAGTGGGCGCTGCTCCACGAAGGCGACAAACTGGCGTCGGTGCGTTTCGAGGCTCACTACGCACAGGATGAGGAAGGGGAAGGACAATGAGCAGTGACAGATCGACCTTTACGGGTCGCTTTACTGACATCACCGATGCCGAATTCCGGGAATACACGGGGGGGGGCTATCTGTGCGAGATCCACCTTACCCATGATCTGCAAAACGGCTTCACGGCGATGGCGGCAAGGCTCCCGAGTGTCTCAGCGAAGGGCAGCACGGAGAAGGAAGCCCTCGAAGCTATCACCTCTGCTCTGGTGGTCGTGGCCAAACTGCACAGGCAACAATCCGGGCGTGTACCCTGGACAGAGCCGCTCCTCGCTCCGTCCGGCGTCCTCGTCCGCTGGGTGACTGTCGATACGAATTAACCTTCACCAGTTGAGCGGGTCAATGCCGCTCGAGAGGACGTCGCCTTCCGGCGTCAGGATCAGCTCGGCGTGCGGCACCCGGTCGAGATCGGTCTTCGTATAGCGGCCGGTCAGGAAGTGGACCGTCTTGTTGCCTGAGCCAATCAGGCCATCGGCGATGCGCTGCCGTTCGTCGAAGCGTCCGGCAATCAGCACATCGATGCAGGCCAGCAGCGATTCCGCCTCGGGAAATCGCTGCACTTCCTCCCAGGAAAAGCCGGTAAAAACGAGGACGGACAGCGCCGTCTCGGCCCTGAGGCGGCGCAGGAGCGCCAGCACGGCGGGCCGTTGCTGCAATGGTTCGCCGCCGCTGATCGTCACGCCCTCGATGGCGTCTCCCAGGGCAACGATCCGGACGAACAACTCATCGACCGAGAGAACCTCGCCGCCGGTGAAGGTGTGCGTCGCCGGGTTGAAACAGCCGGGACAGCCGAGCGAACAGCCCTGGACCCAGAGGACGGCGCGCACGCCGGGGCCGTTGGTGTGGCTCGACGGCAGGAACTGGTGCAGGCGAAGCGTTGAGTCCATGTGCCATCACCCCTTGGTCCACTGCTGGTTCTGGACCTGTTCGCCGACTGTTTCCTGCGACTCGGCGGTCATCTGCCGTTCCTCGATCTGGCCGCCGAGGGCCGCTTCCAGGTCTTTCGTCAGATCGAGACACGACATGCCCTTGACGCCGCGCACTTCGAGTTTGACTTGCCCATCCTTGTCGATGACGACCTCGATCTCCTGCATTTCCATGTCTGACCTCCGCAATGCTGCCGCGCAGCATCGAAAACAGGGACAATCCTCACTCGGAGGGGGTTCACGCCAGACGCCGAAGGACGAGATGGATTCGCCCCTGCTCGTCGATTTCCTCGCCGGAAACCGTGAAGCCTTGCGCTTCGAGTTTGCAGCGCGCGGCGTGATAGGCATACCGCTGGCTCAGCTCCTCGACGAAGGTTTTCCGCGAAACGGCCTTGATGCCATACCAGTCGGCGACGATATCGAAGGCGCCATCCTTCTGGTGGAAGCCGATATCGTAGCCGGCGTTTTTCGTCGCGATCTTGACCTGGGCCTTCATCGTCCGGCCATTCCAGCCGCGGATATTGACGTCTCCCTCCTCGGGAGTGAAGTGAAGATCGCGCAGGGCGGAGAGAAGATGCTCTTTCTCAACGATCTTCGTCTTGATGCGTGTGAAATGCGACATGGGCAGTCTCCCATTCAACATGGAAAAGCCGGCTCAAGGGTTGGCCGGTGGATTGGCGGATGTCAATTTCTGCCGAACCCAGGTCTGAAACTCCTCGATCACGGCGTTGTCATCGCCAGCCTGGCGCGCTTGCTGCACGAAAGGGAGCAGGTCGGCCGGCGTCAGGAATGGAAACGTCGGACTCAGCGCCACACTCTCACAGGTCCGGTTCGTTCGGCGAGCGTAGAAGATCAGGATATCGCCTTCGAGCCGCCAGACTTCGGGTACGCCAAGCACGGCGTAAATCCGCAGACGATCGAGAGAACTATGCGTCACATCGACTTCGATGGCCAGGTCCGGCGGCGGATCGGTGCGCAGGTCGAGTTCGCGCCGGCCGGCCATCCGATGGGCGTTGGCGATCCAGAAACACTGATCGGCCTCGATGCCGCGCTGTCTGCGCCGCCGCCGCATGGTCACCGAGCCGCCCGCCTTGATCGGCAGCCCCAGTTCCTGCGTCAAGGCAATGATGAGTCGTCCCAGGAACTGACTGTCCTCATGCTGGAGGCGTGGCGACATGATCTCCAGTTCCCCCCGATCGTAAGCCAGGCGCACTCCTGGTCGCGCTTCAAAGATCCTGAGCAAACGGCTGTACGTTTTCCAGTCGATACCCGAAAGGGAAATGCGGCTTTCCGGAGGAGGAGCGTTCAGGATGGGGGTGGACTTCACGGAGGCAGCCTCCTTCGATGGTCAGCCGCGACAACGCCGGACGCGATCCGCTTCGAGGACTCCGCGTCGCGGCTAACCCATCAAATATACCAGTTCTCCCGCGCTGACGGGATAGTTCTTCGGACGCCGTCTCAAAATGAATCTCTCCTGGTTGCGTGCGCGTGTATACTTGGCAAGGGCCGCGCAGGGCGGCCGATCGAGTCTCCTGAGATTGCGCCGTGTCTGTTCCCGCAGCCGAGTTCGAGAACGTCTCCAAGACCTACAGTAGCGGCATGCTGCGCAAGCAGACGATCCCCGCTGTTCGCGACGTCAGCCTGCGCGTCGAGACGGGCGAAGTCCTCGGACTGCTCGGCCCCAACCGCGCCGGCAAGACAACCCTGGTCAAGATGCTGCTGTCGCTGTGTCTGCCCTCTGGCGGCGAAGTGCGCCGGCTAGGCCGGCCCCTGCGCGACCGCTCGACGCTGGGCCGCGTTGGCTACGTCCATGAGAACCATGCGTTCCCGCGCTACCTCGGCGCGGCCGCTCTGCTCGAGTTCTACGGCGCCCTGTCGCTCATCCCTTACGAGACGGTCCTGCAGCGGGTGCCGAAACTGCTCGAACAGGTGGGGCTGGCCGACCGCCGAGACGAACCGATCGCTCGTTTCAGCAAGGGCATGATTCAGCGCCTCGGCGTCGCTCAGGCTCTCTTGAACGACCCCGACCTGCTCGTCCTCGATGAGCCGACCGAGGGACTCGACCTTGCCGGCCGGCAACTGCTGCGCGGCGTCGTGCGCGACCTCAAGGGCCGCGGCAAGACCGTCCTGCTCATCTCGCACGTCCTGCCCGAGGTCGAGCAACTGTGCGATCGCGTGGCCGTCGTCGTCGGCGGCCGGCTCGCCCATCTCGGCCCGGTCGCGGAGTTGCAGCGGTCTCCCACGGGCGAGACGCGCTCGCTGGAACAGTCCTTGCAAGACCTTTACACCCGGCCGATCCCATGACGCTTCCCGCCGCGATCTTCGTCATCCGCTGGCTGATCCGCGACACCTTTCGCCAGGCGCGCGCCAATGGCGTCCTCTGGCTGATGCTCGCCGTCAGCGGCCTGTGCATCGTCTTTTGCCTCTCGGTCAGCACCGTCGATCTGCCGTTCCGCGACCCCGAAGCGACCCGCCTGTCGCCCAGGGACGGCGTGGACAGGGAGAAGGCGCGGGCGTCGGGCGTCGATGTCATCCAGGGCAAGATGTTTCTCGCCTTCGGTGCGTTTCCCATCGACTGGCAGACGTATCGCAATGACGCCGTCCGCTACCTGCAGATGATCCTTCTCGGCCTGGTCGCCGACACCGGCGGCGTCCTGCTGGCGCTGATCTGGACGGCCGGGTTCTTGCCGACATTCCTCGAAACGAACAATGCCTCGGTGTTGCTGGCCAAGCCGGTGCCGCGCTGGACGCTGCTGCTGGGCAAGTTCCTCGGCGTGATCGTCTTTGTCGCTTTTCAGGCGCTGGTCTTCGTCGGCGGCGTCTGGCTGGCGCTGGCGATCAAGACGGGCGTCTGGGACATGACCTGTCTGCTGGCCATTCCGGTCTTGCTGATCCATTTCGCGATCTTCTTCAGCGTGTCGGCCCTGCTGGCCGTGACGACACGCAGCACCGTCGCCTGCGTTTTCGGCTCCCTGCTGTTCTGGTTCCTGTGTCTGAGCATGAACCTCGCCCGGCATTACGTCTGGACCCTGAAGGACCTCGAAGGGCTGCCGCAATCCCTGGTTGTCCTGGTCGATGCGGGCTACTGGCTGCTGCCCAAGCCAGCCGACCTGGGCGTGCTGCTGACCGAAGCGCTGCGGGCGGACAAGGACTTCACCCAGACGTTCGACCTGACCACGCTGGCCGCGCGCGGGGGCTGGCATCCCGCCACCTCGCTGCTGGCCTCGATCCTGTTCGCGACATCGATCCTCGGCCTGGCGGCGCGCGAACTGGTCACCACCGATTACTGAAAGCGCCCGCACAATCCGCATCGCCGGTCAATCCCATCGCGTCCCTCGTAGCCGCGCTGTCCACCCTGTCAACGCACGTTGACAGGGGGCTGTCACGGGAACTACCCTGAATTGAGAGGGCTTGTTGCGTGAGAGGGCGACCGTCATGATTGCTCGCGGCAGTCAACTTCGGCTCGAGGAACTGGCCGAGCGTTCCTTTCAGCTTATCACGCGCATGGTGCTCATCCTGCCGCGCCGGCGCAAGCGCGGACCGGGCGACCTCAAGGAGATGGAGTTCCTCACGCTGGCCATCCTGCATCAGAACCAGTCGATGATCGTTGGCGACATTCAGCGCATCCTCGGCATCCTGCCGGCGCAGATGTCGCGCATCATTCGCTCGCTGGAAAGCCGTGCCACCCCCCTGGTCACCTGCCAGATCAACCCGCGCGACAAGCGCAAGGTTGACGTCCATCTCACCCCGTCGGGCGAGCAAATGCTGGTCGAGTACATCGCGCCGCGCGTCCGTGTCATCGGCGACCTGCTCGGCCAGTTGAGCGAGGATGAACGCGATCATCTCACGCACTTGCTCGACCGCCTGGACAACCTCAGCGAGCACAGTTCGGAATAGCGGAACAGGCGAGTTGCTCGAACCAGGGTCTTGACGGCTGGGCTGCCTGCGACCATGCTGGATGCAGTCCACGAACCCACCCACCCCTGATGACGGTAAACCTCGCGTGATTCGCATTATCCTTCTGGCCCTGGCCTCCTCGCTCCTGACGTCCCCTCGCATCCCGGCAGCCGATGCAAAGATCGACTACTCGCGCGACATCCGGCCCATCCTCGCCAATCACTGCTGGAGCTGTCACGGACCCGATGAGAAGAAACGAGAAGCGGAACTGCGCCTCGATACGCGCGCCGACGCCATCGCTCGCCGCAACCAGCACAAGCCCGCCATCGTCCCTGGCAACCCGGCCGCCAGCATCCTCCTCACCCGGATTGAGGCCGAGAAACCGTCGCGGCGCATGCCGCCTGCCGAGGCGAAGAAACCTCTGGACGACAGACAGAAGCAGCTGCTGCGCCGCTGGATCGAGCAGGGCGCCGACTACTCGCAGCACTGGGCCTTCACCGCGCCGCGCCGTCCCTCCGTGCCGGAAATCCGAAATTCTAAATCCGAAATCCGAAATGCCATTGATGCGTTCATTGACGCAAAACGGCAAGCGGCCGGGCTGACAGGCTCACCAGAGGCGGAGAAGACGACGCTGATTCGGCGCGTCACTTTCGATCTGACCGGCCTGCCCCCATCGCTGAATGACGTGGACGCCTTTCTCGCTGATACTTCGCCCAACGCCTATGAGAAGGTCGTCGAGCGGCTTCTGGCCTCCCCGCGCTATGGCGAGAAGATGGCGAACCTCTGGCTCGACCTGGCTCGCTTTGGCGACACCTCGGGCTATGAATATGACTCGACCCGGCAGATGTGGATGTGGCGCGACTGGGTCATCAACGCCTTCAACAGGAACATGCCCTTCGACCAGTTCACCATCCAGCAATTGGCCGGCGATCTGCTGCCCAATGCGACGACGGAGAACAAGATCGCCAGCGGCTTCAATCGCAACACGCGCTTCAACGAGGAGAACGGCTCCGACCCCGAGGAGTTCGTCGTCCGCTACACCGTGGACCGCACGGCCACACTCGGGCAGGTATGGCTGGGGTTGACGCTGGGCTGTGCCGAGTGCCATTCGCACAAGTACGATCCGATCTCGCACAAGGAGTTCTACCAGCTCTATGCTTTCTTCACGGGCATCAAGGAGCCATTTATCAGCGGCAACCACAACCTGCCCCTGCCGCCGCTCCTGAAACTGCCCCAGCCCGGACAGGAGAAAGCCCTCGTCTACGCGAAGAAAGAGTTGGCGGGATTCCAGGTCGCCATCGCCGCCCAACTGAGGAACGTCGAGTATGTCGATCGAACGTCGCTGCACGCCGGGCAACCGCTCCTGTCGCAACGCGCCTGGGAAAAGGGAGCCATCGGCGATGTCAAGCTGCCTGCCGACGTGAGGGCGGCCCTGCGCATCGCTGCCGAGAAGCGTAATGACGCTCAGAAGAAGGTCCTGCGCGACCACTATGTCCGTTTCGTCTTCCATCGCTCCCGCAGTGTGTTCGATCCATTGAACAACAGGATCAGCGAGTTGACTGCCCAGATGAAGCAGATCGAGGACAGCACTCCCTACACACTCATCAGCGAGGAGATGGAGAAACCGCGCCCGGCTCATGTGCTGATCCGTGGCGACTTCCAGAAGCGCGGCGAGAAGGTCGAGCGCGACGTCCCCGGCATCTTTCCACCGCTGCCCGGGAGTGCGCCAAAGAATCGGCTCGGCCTGGCGCTGTGGCTGACGAGTCCCGAGCAGCCACTGACGGCGCGCGTGGCTGTCAATCGGTTGTGGGCGCAGATGTTCGGCACTGGTCTCGTCAAAACGATCGGCGATTTCGGCACCCAGGGCGAACTGCCATCGCATCCGGAATTGCTCGACTGGCTCGCGACCGAGTATGTCGCCTCGGGCTGGGATACCAAGGCGCTGCTGAAGTTGATGGCGCTGTCGGCAACCTATCGTCAATCGTCGGAGCTTCCCCTCAAGGTGCCGGATGTCGATCCAAACAATCGGCTGCTCTATCGCGCCGCTCGATTCCGTCTCAGCGCCGAGGAGTTGCGCGACAACGCCCTGGCCATCGGCGGGCTGTTGAGCGACCGGATCGGCGGCCCGTCGGTGATGCCGTACCAGCCGCCGGACTTCTACAAGGGCAAGTACGAGAAGTGGCAATGGATGGTCAGCCAGGGCGACGACGGCCATCGCCGCGGCATGTACACTTTCTGGCGGCGGACGTGTCTGCATCCGATGTTCGCGCTCTTCGACGCCCCCAGCCGCGAGGACTGCACCGTCTTGCGTGCGCGGACCAACACGCCTTTGCAAGCGCTGGTGACGCTGAACGATCCGACGTTTGTCGAGGCGGCCGGCATGTTCGCTCAGCGCGTGCTGATCGAGGGGCCGGCGGACCTGGAAGGTCGGATCGACTTCGCGTTTCGTGCCGCCCTGGCGCGGAAGCCGGACACACAGGAAGTGCAGGTGATCAAGACGCGGTATCAGCTACTGCTGGCGCGGTATCAGAAGGACACGAAAGCGGCGGAGAACATGGTGAAGGCCGGCAAGGCCCCGCGTGCGGAGAAGCTGGACGTCGCGGAACACGCCGCCTGGACAGGGTTGGCGAATCTGCTGTTGAATCTGGATGAGACCTTGACACGGGAGTAATTCATGCCGAAACTCA
Source organism: Gemmatales bacterium (assembly GCA_038240465.1). Taxonomy (GTDB): domain Bacteria; phylum Planctomycetota; class Planctomycetia; order Gemmatales; family Gemmataceae; genus JBBRIK01. The sequence goes on along the minus strand of JBBSDR010000049.1, from coordinate 278 downwards.
AGGTCTACATTGAGACGACGATCGTCAGTTACCTGAAAGCCTGGCCGAGCCGTGACATCGTCACGCTTGGGCAGCAACAGGCGACGCGCGACTGGTGGGACAAGGAGCGCGAGAAGTTCGATTTGTACACTTCAGAAGTAACTGCTCAATAACTCTGGGAGATGGCCGTACACCGCCTCGCCGGCACTCAATAAGTCTGGGAAATAATAGGGAACAAAAAGATACTATTCGTCGCAAGTAGTTATCAAACAATCATTTGAGAGTGCAGAGCTTTTTGT
>JBBSDR010000048.1:0-13414 GCA_038240465.1 Gemmatales bacterium | reverse complement strand
CAGCGCCGCGCCGGCGACGAACTGCCGAGGATCAAGCGGTACGTCTGGTTTGCTCCCATCGCAACAGCACCTCGCGAAGAATCGGCCAGAGACGATCCGGCGTCAACTCGGCCATGCACTCCATGCGCGGACAGCGCTTCACCAGGCTGCCGGCACACCAGACCGTCGTCTCGACGGCCGCCTGTGTCTGTCCATAAGGCCCCGTCAGAGCAGCTTTTGTACAAGTATAGGGGGCGACGACAGGCCGGCCGAGAGCGCAGGCCAGGTGCAGCGGGCCGGTGTCGTTGGCGACCATGACGTCGGCCCGGCCCAGGATGGCGGCCAGCTGCGGCAGCGTCGTCCGGTTGGCGAGTAGCAGCGACTCTCCGGCCAGCGACCGCGCCGCTTCTTCCGACGACGGCACGTCCTCTGGACCGCCGACAAAGAGAACGCTGCCGCCGAACGACTCCTGAGTCTTGCGGAGAAGTGCGCCGAAGTGAGCGGGCAACCAGCGCTTGGTCTGCCAGCGTGAGCCGACCGCCGCCGCGATCCACGGACGCGGCAGAGAGGCCAGCGTCTGGGCGGCCCAGTCCTGCTCCGCCTCGAACGCCGGCAAACGGAAGACGCGATCGGACTCTTTCGCTCCCAGGGCGGCGGCCGCGCTCCAGTAGCGATCGACGGCATGGCCCTCCATGCGCCCCGGTCCAGCGACGACATCCGTGCAGAACCAGCCCGAGCCTTCGCGAGCGCTGCTGAGTCCGACGCGGCGACAGGCGCGGGTGGCCCAGACCATCAGGCCGCTGCGGAAGAGTCCTTGCAGATCGAGAACGAGGTCGAACTGCTTCTCGCGCAGGGTGCCGAAGAAGCGGCGATAGGTCTTGAGGCTTGCCCACCAGCCGCCGCGCAGAGCGCCGCGCTCGAACGGCAGCGTTGCGGTCAGGTCGGGATGTCCCCGAAGGAGCGGCTCGTAAGAACGATTGACGACCCAGGTGATGGATGCCTCGGGAAAGCGGCGGCGCAGGCCAGTCAGCACCGGCAGGGCATGAACGATGTCGCCGAGGGCGCTGGGCTTGATGATGCAGATACGGCGCGGCTCAAGTTGGACCAGGGGCGTCCGCTGGCGTTTCAGCATGATGGGGAATCCTTTCGCCCGGGGCGCCGTGATCGAGCGGAATCCGGAGACTCAGCAGAAAGACGATGGCCAGCAGCGTCGCGCCGAAGATGTAGGGCAAGACATGCGACGGTGTGGCGAAGAACAACATGATCGACAGAAACGGCCCGAGGATGCGCGCCAGGGCCGACGCGGACTGGTTGACGCCCAGGATTTCTCCCTGTCGCGTTGGATCGCTCAGGCGCGAGATCAACGCCTGCACTGACGGCGTCAGGAAGGCAAAGCCCATGACGGCCACGGTGAACACGCCCAGCGCGGCCACGATCAGCGAGGTCGGCTCGGCGATGCCCAACTGATTGCGATTCAGCAGCACGAGGACTCCGCCCACGAGGCCGATTGCCATCAGAGCGACTCCCAGGCGCAAAAATCGCACCTCGCCGACCTTGCGGACCATTCGGCGATAAATGCCTCCCTGCACGACCATCAGGACGACGCCGATGTAGGCAAAGATGAGGAAGTTCTTCTGGTCGATGTCCGAGTCCCTGAGTTTATCCGCAGTCAGAGTTATATCGCGGGCGACCTCATTGCCGGTCAGCAGCAGCCGATTGATGAGGGCCAGCGTCGATTCCAGACCGCCGAAGGCGAACGTCGCCAGGAAGAAAATCAGGATGAGCGAACCCACTGCCGGTGTCTGTAGCGCCCGGCGCAATCCGCCCCAGTCGAGCCAGCGGCGCGGCGGCAAACTGCCCGGTTTACAGGTCTCCGGCAACAGCCGATACGCCAGCACTAGGGCGCCGAGTGACAGCACGGCGGCAGCGAACCCGGGCGCTCCCGGGAACGGCAGGAACAGCGACGCAAAGCCGATCAGCGGCCCAAAAGTAAAGCCGATACCGAACGCGATGCCGATCAGGGCCATGCCGTGTGCTCGTTTGTCCGGCGTCGTTGTGTCGGCGATCACCGCCTGGGCCGTCGCGATCGTCGCCCCTGCCACGCCGGCCCCGATGCGAGAAAGAAACATCAGCGCCAGGGCCAACGCGGGATTGACTGTTGTCAGTTGCGAGGCAATGCCAAAGAGCGTGTAGAAGACCACCGAGCCGAGCAATCCGATCATCAGGATCGGTCGCCGGCCGACATGATCGGAGATCCGGCCCCAGATGGGCGCGAAGATGAACTGCATGAGCGAGAACAGCGACATGAGGCCGCCGAGGATACCGCCGCGAAGCAGCCTATCCCCCGCTTCGTTGCCGGGGAAAAGCGGCTCCAGCAGTTCCGTGGCGTACAGCGGCAACAGAGGCAGAACGATGCCGAAGCCGAGCAGATCGATGAACACCACCAGGAAGACGATCAGCATCGCCGAACGGGAGGTCGTCGCCGGAGGCGCGGTCGAAGGCTGTTCCTGCATCGCATCGTGTCCCATCGTGTCGGAGCTTCGGCAATGTCATCGTTCTATGGATGCCCGGCGCAGCCGGCACGATCGGCAAAGTCGCCCGGCCATTTGGACGCCCCTTTCCAGAACGGCTTCAGAATCCTTGACGCTCCGCACGACATCGGGAATGCTTGACGGGTACGGAACAGCCCTTCTCGCTGGAATAGCCCGTCATGGTCAACAGCATCAGTGCCGACATCATCGCTCGCCGCCAGCAGGCCCGCTCCGAAAGCAACGTCCCGGCGACGGCGTTCCTCATCGTCGATACCGAGAGCGTTCCCGACGGCCAGTTGCTGGCGCGCGTCAAGTATCCCGGCGAAGAGCTGACGCCGGAACAGGCCATCGCGCGCGCGATGGCGGAAGCGCGCGAAGCCTCGACGACCAACTCCGACTTCTTGCCGGTCACGTTTCAGATTCCCGTCGCCATCAGTGTCGTGCGCGTGGCGGCCGACTTCAGCTTGCAGGCCGTCGCCTGCCTGGATGCGCCGGATTATCGCCCGCGCGAGATCGTTCGCAAGTTCTGGATGGGAGTCGGCCGCTACAGGGCCAAACTGGTGACGTTCAATGGCCGGGGCTTCGATTTGCCGTTGCTCGAACTGGCGGCTTTCCGCTGGGGCTACTCGGTCCGCGATCACTTCTACAACAGCCGCAATCGCTACAACGGCAACCATATCGACCTGTTCGACTGGCTCTCCAACTATGGCGCTTGTCGGATCGCGGGTGGACTGAACCTGCTGGCGAAGCTCCTCGGCAAACCCGGCAAGATGGAGGTCGCCGGCGATCAGGTGTATCCGATGTACCTCGAAGGCCGGCTGAGTGAGATCAACGATTACTGTCTGTGCGATACCCTCGACACCTATTTCGTCTTCCTGCGCACGCGCGTGCTGCTGGGCGAGTTGACGCTCACCGAGGAGACTGCTCTCGTTCGACGGGCGCGGGTCTGGCTGACGGCGAAGGTCCCCGAGTTTCCCGCGCTGCGTGTTTATCTGGAGCGATTCGAGGAGGTTTGACCAACCCCGAGCACAAGCGAGGGGTTCGACGCAAACACCCCTCGCTTGCGCTCGGGGCTGGTCAAACGCTCCAGAACTCGCGCAGTCCCCGCCGCAGGAAATGCCCCACCGCGCGAACGACCAGCCAGCTCCGTCCCGCGGCACTTCTCTTCCCACGCAGCCTGCGCCAGCCATATTGCAGCAGATGCCGCAGCCAGTGGACCGGCGCATCGAGCGTAACGGCCAACTTGTAGAGCAGCATGGCGGCGGGAGCGGTGCCGCTTTTGCGCAGGTAGCGCGTGATGCCGATCAGCGTCTGACAGTGCGCGAACCCAATGCGGTATCGACTGCTGACTCTGCCGTAGTGGATCACCTCGACCTTCGGATAGTAGACAACCGCGTGAGTCCGGCCGACGCGCGCGCACAGATCGATGTCCTCGCCGCCGAAGGTATAGGTTTCGTCCCAGCCGCCGCAGTCGAGAAAACGATCGCGCCGGATCAGAAGGGCCGCTCCCATGACGACATCGACCGGCCTCACCGTCTGCGCCTCGTCGCGGTGGCGATAACGGCGGTGCGCGCCGCGGAACAGGGCCGTCCAGCGGAAGAGCCAGGTGCGATGCAGCAGGGCGGCCACGGTGGGAAATGAGCGGCACGATCCCTGGATTCGTCCGGAGCCGTCGCGCAACTGCGGCGCCAGGATGCCCGTCTCGGGATGGCGCTCGGCCTGGTCGATCAACTCGCCGAGCGTATCCGGCGGCACCAGCGTGTCGTTGTTCAGGAAGAAGAGATAGCTGCCGTGCGCCAGCCGGGCCGCCTGATTGTTGGCCCGCGCGAAGCCGATGTTGTTCGCGTTGCGGACGAGGACCACTTCGGGAAACACGCGCGCGACCATGTCGGCGGCGCCGTCGGACGAGCCGTTGTCGATGACAATGACCTCGACGGCAGCGCTCTGTTCGTGATGCAGCAGCGACCCGAGACAGTCGCGCAGCAACTCCCGGCAGTTCCAGTTGACGATGCAGACGGACACGTCAGGGACTGTCGGCGTGGCACAGGACGGCGTCGGCGTCAGGCGAGCGGCCGGCAACACGGTTGGCGTCTCCACAAGTCAAGTGGGGGGACCGGTTCAGGCAGCGCGTCTGCCAGCGTTCGCGATCCAGATAAGGTGCGAAGGGCCGCCGGCCGCAGAGGACCCGGCCGAGCAGGTAGCGCATGCGCCGCGTCCAGGGCAGCGGCTCTTTCGCATACAGCGCCATCAACTGACGGTAGCGATTGTATTCCTCCGCGCTGATCGGCGGCCGTTCCTCGCGAAACGCAATCGCCCAGACGTTGGCCGGTCTGGTCTCGGGACCGTGCCAGCCGATGATCTTGCTCGGATACTTCTCGAGCAGCATCTCGAGGGCCATCGGCGTGAAGCGCCAGTAGTCACTCGGATACGAGTGAATGTGGAAATAGAACGGGCAGCAAACGACCAGGGCGCCGTCGGGCCGCAGAACGCGATAGACCTCGTCGAAGCCGCGCCAGAAGTGCGTGACGTGTTCAAAGGTGCTGAGCGCCAGCACCGTCCCGACCGTGGCGTCCGGCAGCGGCAAGTTCTCGACATTGCCGACGAGATCGACGCCCGGTCCCGCACGCATGTCGAGGCCGCAGTATTCGCTTCCTTCAAAGAGCGAGCGAAGATCGATGATCTCTTCCTGGCCTTCGACCTGGTAGGAGCCAATCTCGAAGATGGGTTCGGGCAGCTCGAACGACTCGGACACCGCCCGGGCCAGTCCATGCAAGAATCGATTCATTGCGGTTCACTCCAGGCGGATGTCGAATTGGTTGACGACGTCGGGCTTGACCTCATGGCTTTGCTGCGACAACTCGGGGTTGCGATAACGGCCTGGCAGGGGCGAGGCGGCATCAACCGTGCCGATGGTGACGCGATGCCAGCCGGGGACCGCGCCGGCCTGGCCATCGGTGAGGAGGATAAAGGAGCCATCCGGGCCGATCTCGGCCTCGGCGATGGGGCCGCTGCCCCCCAGTTCGGCATCGGGAGTGAAGACGATAAAGCCCCCGGCGAGGGGCGTCCCATGAAAAGTGACCGTCCCCCGGGCGGCAGCTAAGGTGGTCGTTCCCTTCCCGCAGCCGGCCGCGAACAACGGCAGAATGAGCAGCATTCCGAGTGAAATCCTCACATGCGCCTCGCTTCCTGCATACGAACCGGCGGGAGTATAGCAGCGCGGGTCGAACGGGAGCAACATGAGTCGAAAATCCGAAATCCGAAATGAAGAAAACACAGCGTTCGACCAGACAATCGCTCCGCAGGTCTTCGTCTTCATTTCGGATTTCGGATTTCGGATTTCGGATTTCGGATTTACCGGGGTTCGTCTTGACGGCTCAAGGCTCCTGATGTACAAGCCAGCCCTCTCGAACTGCATCCAGGGCGAACTGCGTCTGATTGGGGGAGACCGTCGGATCGGAACGGACGATCGTTCTCTGCCCCGTCTTGGGAGAGGACGAAGGACACGAGAACGAGGAGAGCAATACCGTGAAGAAGTCGATGGTGCTGGCGCTGAGCATGCTGTCGCTGGGAGTGGCTGCCTACTTTGGCAGCCGGGTGGGAGGCCAGTCCGCTGCCGCGCCCCGGCCCGCCGCCACCGCCCAGACGCGAATCGCCATGCTCAACCTGCGCTGGGTGATCAAGAATTACGCCAAGTATCAGTCCTTCATCGAACAGATGAAACACGAGGAAGCGGGATACCTCACGCAACTTCAGGAGAAGCAGAAGTTGATCGAGTCCAAGGCCAAGGACGCCGAGAAACTGACGCCTGCGGATCGCGAGCGCCTCGAAACGGAACTCCGCAACATTCAGCGCGAGATGGAAGACATCAAGCTGAAGGCGCGCAAGGACGTCACGCAAAAGAGCAACGACGAGATGGTGAAGGTTTACAAGGAAGTCCGCGATGCCGCCTACCGTCACGCTCAGTCGCAGGGTTTCGACCTGGTGCTGCACTTCGAGGGACCGGCGGACAAGAACGAGGTCGATAGCCCGGTCCTGGTCACCCGGAACATGAATGCCGGCGGCTGCGTGCCGCTGTACTGGAACCCGTCCCTGGACATCAGCGGCCATGTCCTCAACGCTCTGAACTCCGCCTTCAAGAACGCCGGCGGCAAGTGAATCTGGCAAACGGTGGCTGACGAATGATGACTGCCCGTGTCATTCGTCAGCCACCGTTCATTGTTCCGATGAGGGCTTTCCGTGAGAATCCACAGCCAGCGCCGCCAGCGGACTCTGCGACGTCCCGCCGAGGTGAGCGGCATCGGCTTCGTGACCGGCGCCCAGGTTCGGGTCCGATTTTTGCCCGCGCCGCCTGAGAATGGCGTCGTCTTCGTCCGCACCGATCTTACCCCGGCCGTCGTCATTCCCGCGCGGGTCGATCGTGTCACCGGGACGGCCCGGCGAACAACGCTTGGCGATGCCCCGGCCGAGGTCAGCCTTGTCGAACACGTCCTGGCCGCCCTCGCCGGATTGCGCATCGACAATTGCCGCGTCGAACTGGATGCTCCCGAGCCGCCCGGCCTGGATGGCTCCTCCTGCGGCTTCACCAACATCCTTGTTGATGCCGGTATCGTCCTTCAACCGGCATGGCGTCCCATCTGGGCGACCGATCGTGCCGTCACCGTCTCCCACGGAGAGGCGACGCTGACACTGCATCCGCCCGCGAACAACTCGGCTGGTCTGAAGATTTCGTATTTCCTCGATTACGGTCCCTGTTCGCCTCCGGGCCGGCAAACGCACAGCCAGTGGATTACCCCCGGAGCGTTCCTCCAGGACCTCGCGGGCTGCCGAACGTTCTTGCTGGAAGCGGAGGCATCCGCCCTGCGCCAGCAGGGCATAGGCAAGCGAACGAGTGTGAAAGACCTGATCGTGTTCGGACCGCGCGGGCCAATCGAGAATCGGCTGCGCTTCGCCAACGAACCGGCGCGCCACAAGGTCCTCGACATCGTCGGCGACCTGGCCCTGCTCGGCGGCGACCTGATCGGCCACGTCGTCGCTCATCGTTCCGGACATCCGCTGAACGTGGAGTTGGCCCGGACCCTGTGTCAATCGCACGCTGTGCCGCTTGCGGCGTAACGGCGCTCACTGAGGAGGACCCCGCAACGATGAAGCGTTCGCGTCTGGCCGTCATCGGCGTCGGTCACCTGGGCAAGGAACACGCCCGAATCCTGTCAACTCATCCCGACGTGGAACTGGTAGGCGTCGTCGATCCGCGGCCCGAACAGGCGGAGAACGTTGCCCTGCGCTGTCAGAGCCACGCCTTCACCGACTACCGCTCTCTGCTCGACACGGTCGATGCAGCAGTCCTCGCCGTGCCGACAATCCACCATCACGCCGTCGCTTGTGACTTCCTCCGTCGCGGCGTGTCGCTGCTGATCGAGAAGCCGATCGCCACAACGGTCGCCGAGGCCGACGAGTTGCTCTACCTCGCCCGGAAGAACGGCGCGCTGCTGCAGGTCGGCCACATCGAGCGATTCAATCCGGTCTTCGAGCAGTTGATCCAGCATCCGATGCGGCCCAAGATGGTCAACGGCCAGCGCCTCGCGGGATTCAGCGGCCGCTCGCTCGACATCGGCGTCGTCCTCGATCTGATGATTCACGACATTGACATGCTGCTGACGCTGGTGCCTGCGCCGGTTCGTCAGGTGGATGCGGTCGGCGTCAGCGTCCTCGGCGGACAGGAAGACCTGGCCCAGGCGCGCTTGACCTTCGCCAACGGCTGCGTTGCGAACCTGACCGCCAGCCGGCTGCACACGGAACCGGTGCGGCGGATGGACATCTGGTCCGCCGAGGGTTACGCGGGAGCCGACTTCCATCATCGGCAGTTGACGCTGGTGCAACCGTCGGAGCGATTGCGTTTCTTGCAGGCCAGCCGGCAGGCGCTCGATGCGAACGTCCTGGGGTCGCTGCGCGCCGACCCTTTCGCGGTCCTGTTGCAGCGCCGCGACCATGAGATTGCCTGGGAAGGCCCCGATCAGTTGACGCGCGAACTGGAAGAGTTCGTGTCCGCGCTGCGGACCGGCTCGGCGGTGCGCGTAACAGGCGAACAGGGACGCGAGGCATTGGCAGTGGCGAGCCTGATCCTCGACAGCATTCAGCGGCACGCCTGGGAAGGCGAAGTGGTTGGCCCGATGGGTCCGCTCTCGCTGCCGCCGCATCTGGGACCGCTCTTCACGACCGGCAGCGACCAGGCAGCGGCATGACGGGGCTTGTTTCAGCCCCTCTGGAGTTATCGTAGTTCTGATTCGTTTGGGTCACTCTTTCGGGGTCGTCATGGCACTCGCCTTTGTTCGCCATTGCGCATGTCTTCTCTTTGTTCTGGGTCTCGGGTGCGTCGGCGACTCTCATCGTGTCGTTCGCGATCAGCCCCTTCCGAGTATCCCGCAGAAACAACCTCCATCCCCAGAAGCAGCGGTTATTCTCCCAACGCTCACGAATGCAGAGGACTCTGGGGGATCCGAGAAGTGGGGGGAATCCTACGCCTCCAGGCGCTTGAGATGCCTGGAAAGCATGTTGCGTGAAGTCGGAGCGCGGCTTGGAGAGGATGGCAAGGTCCACGACCGCGACGGCCGAGAGGTGTACGTCTGGGAAGAAGGACCAGAAGGCGGCTGCCATCGGCCAGAATCTGAGCTCACGCAAATGGCTGAAAAGCGGGCAAAAGCGCTGCGGGAACTTCGCAAGCGCTACACGGTTATTGAACTGCCCTGGTTTGGGGGTATGATTTGTTGAGCATCCTCGACAGCCACGCCGAGTGTCCACCGGATTCAAACAAGTCTGGACAAGCTGAGCAGGACGGGTTACACTTCATATGAGAAGTAAATCGTAGTGTCGATTTGTCTGGAGGTTTGTTTGACGACCGAAATGTTAGTGGAGAGCCAAACGGGCTTCCACGCTCTCGGACTCTCACCCCCCATGCTCGCCGCCCTCGAGCGGGCCAACTACTGCGAACCCACCCCAATTCAAGCGGCTTTCATTCCGGAAGTCATGCAAGGCCGCGACGTCATCGGTCAGGCGCAGACTGGCACCGGCAAGACCGCCGCGTTCCTCGTGCCGTTCCTCACGCGCTGGAAACCGACCAGCCGTCCGGGACCCCTGGCCATCATCCTCGCGCCCACGCGCGAACTGGTTGTGCAGGTCAGCGAGGAAGCCGTGAAGCTGGCGCCACATCCGGATTGCCGCAGCCTCGCCATCTACGGCGGCCAGCGCATCCGCAAACAACTCAACGATCTGAGCAAGGGCTGCGCTCTCGTCGTCGGCACGCCGGGCCGCGTCCTCGATCATCTGGCTCGCGGCAGCCTCAACCTGACTGGCGTCAAGTACGTCGTCCTCGACGAGGCCGACCGCATGCTCGACATCGGTTTCCGACCCGACATCGAACGCATCCTGCGCCGCTGTCCGCAGCCGCGCCAGACGATGCTGCTATCGGCCACGATGCCGCCCCCGGTGATGCGCCTCGTCCATCGCTACATGGTCGATCCGATCCACCTCAACCTGGCGCCGGCACGAGTGACGGTCGAAAGCATCCGCCAGTCGTACATCTCCGTCGATGAGGATCGCAAGTTTGAACTGCTGATCCGTGTCATCGAGCGTGAAAAGCCGCGCCAGTGCATCATCTTCTGCGAGCGCAAGATGTGGGCGGAGGACCTCTATCGGAGTCTTCGCACTCGGGTGACTCGTGCCGCGGTCATGCACGGCGACCTCGACCAGTCGCTGCGCAACCGCATCATGCAGGGCTTCCGCGACGCCAAGATCACCTTCCTCGTCGCGACCGACGTGGTTGGCCGGGGCATCGACGTCCGCAACATCTCGCATGTCATCAACTACGATTTACCCGACGATCCCGAGAACTACGTCCATCGGATTGGCCGGACAGGCCGCATCGGCGCCGACGGTGTCGCCATCGCGTTCGTGTTGCCGGACCAGGGCAAGCAGCTAACGGCGATCGAGCATTTCATCAACCTGCAACTCCACGCGGACCGGATTGAGGGGTTCGAGGCGGTTCGGCCGCGTGTCCGCGCGACACCGAAGGAGGCGGACGCGGCACCATCGACGCCGGTCTTCGGCCGCCGGGTGAAGCGCTACAGCAAGCGGCTGTGATCGCAATCGGCAGTGCAACTTCTGTCCGCACAATGAAAAAGCTCTTCAGCATGAAAGCTGACGGGCTTTTGTCGCATCGGATACACGGAGCAGTCCATGCCGATCATGACCATCGAAGAGGCGCAGGCCAGGCTCCCCGAAATCATCGAGCGTCTTGCCCCCGGTGAAGAAGTCGTTCTGACCCGCAACGCCCGGCCCGTCGCCAAGCTGGTCGCCCAGCCCGCCGACGCGCCTCGCACAATCTGCGGCCGAGGCCGGGGCAAGCTCGTCGTGGTGTCTGAGGACGATGAACACCTCCAGGGTTTCGAGGAGTACATGTCTTGAGGCTGCTGCTCGACACGCACACCTTGATCTGGTTCTACCTCGATGACCCGCAGTTGAGCGCGGCAGCGCGACTCCTTATCGAGGACGCCGCCGACACGAAGTTGGTCAGCCCGGCGAGCTACTGGGAACTTGCCATCAAGTTCGGCCTGGGCAAGTATACCTTGACCGAGAGCTATGGCGACTTCGCCTTCGTGGCCCGAACCATCTCAAGCGTTTACCTTGGGACCACCAGACGCACGCCGGGTCGGCTTGGCTCGTCGTTTGCGCGGTCGTCCCATCCGAATCAGTTCCGAGAGTTCGCCGCCGGCAGTAAAGAACGCCTTCAACGAAAGGTCGAGTGAGACGCCCGGCGCCGCCGCCTCGATCTTGGCGATCCTCGACTGGCTCGTCTGCATTTTCGTGGCCAATTGCTGCTGGGTGACCCCGGCCTTCTCCCGCGCGTTGCGGACGGCCCTGCCGACATCCAGACGAAGTTCGACGAGGCAGCGCTCGGCGTCGGTCAGCCCAAGGAAGTCTCCGGCATCGCCCACGCGGAAACCGGCAACTTCCAGACGCTTCTGAATCTCCTTGTCCATGGTTAAACCTCTATTTGTTCTTGAGGTCCGCTCTCGCCTGGTCATACAGGGTCAGCCGGCGCTGACAGGCGTCGATCGCGGACTTCGGAGTCTTTTGGGTTGTCTTGGGGAACACCGCTGCGATCACAATCCCGTCCGCATCCAGCCGGTAAACGATCCGCCAGTTCCGGTTCTCATCGCGGACGCGCAATTCGTAGCACTGAGGGCCGATGGTCGGCATGGGGCGGGCCTGCGGCAGGCCAAGAACCTCCCCTTGTTGAAGCCGCCCCAGCAGCGTCCCGGCCTCTACCCGCGCCTCCTGAGATAAGGGAGGCGTTTTGATCTCGCCATGCAGCCATACCAGAGGCTTGTCGCCTGCGATCATGACAGTATTCTATGTCGGTTCCGACATACCGTCAACATGGGAATATGCCGGAAGATGTGTGAACAAGGTGTCCCTTGTTGAACTGCCGCCTCGATGACGTAACTCTTGTCGTGGAAATGAGAAAGCCCTTCAGCGTACTGGCTGAAGGGCTTTCTTTAGCATCGAGTGGAGGCGCGGGGATTTGAACCCCGGTCCCATGGCACTGCAGTACAAGCTTCTACGTGTGTAGCCCGTCTTTTTTCGAGAGACCGAACCTTGCGGCCCTTCTCTCACGTTCATCCCGACGGTCCCTGGCAGGCTGGGTCCCTTCAGGACTACCCGGTCGTAAGTTTAGCCGTCGCCTCCTCCGGTCCAGCTTGCAGCTTCCGGCGACAGCGATCCTGACTTGGCATCCGAGACGAAACCTCTCAGGCGAAGGTTCCGAACTTCGGGGCTGCGTTTATTACGCAGCCATTGCGAACTGCGGTTCTGCAGTTATAGTGTGATCAGCTTTTAACGTGGCCAACTGATCAACCACGACACGCCACCTGCACCTCAATCTCCACGGTCGAAACCAATTCGCCCCCTTTCTTCAATCCACTCGCGGAAGGCCCTCGCCTCCCTGAATGGAATTATAGCGGGTTTTCGCTCCCGCGGACAATGCCATCTCAATCCGCGTCTCGAAAACCGCGACACGAAGGCCCCTCACGCCGCTGCCGAAATGCTCACCATCACCGCCGCCGGAAGGACGCCCTGTCTCGGCCTGCTACTCCTTCGCTTCACTGTCGATCGCCTTGCGGATCGCCTTGATGGTGACGTCGGTCCGGAAATCGACGATCTTCTTGCCCCAGGCAATCGTCTTCTCCGCGGGAGCGAGATCGACGCCGTTGATGCGGAACTTGTCTGCCGCGATTCGCTGCTTCATGCGGACGGTTACCGGATCGACGACCATCATCTGGGCCGTCACGGCGAAGTCGTCGTGCAGGCCCTCGCTCTTCTGCTTGACGCCCTGCCGATCGAGCCACTTCTTCACGCCCGCGTAGTCGTAATACTCCGGGATGAAATAGACACGCGACTTCTTGTCCTTCCAGCGAGCGTCGAGTTTCGCGGCCACGGCCTTCATGCCATCCTGGTTGCCGCCGCTGTCGCCAATCAGGATGATCCGCTGAAAGCCATGTGCTTGCAGACTGGCGCAAATGTCAGTGAGCAGACGCTGGAACGTGTCCTCGCCGACGCTGATCGTGCCGGGATACTTCATGTGGCCGGAGGGCGGATCGATGTTCCCTTCCGGCACGAAGGCGACGATGGGCGCGACGAGAGTGTTGCCCAACTTGCGAGCGATGGCTTCCGTCGTGGCTCGCAGGATGTAGTTGTGCTTGCCGGTGGCAAGATAGGGTCCGTTCTGCTCGACGCCGCCGGTTGCGACAAGGGCGGTCGTCTTCCCGGCCTTGAGCGCATCGCGCACTTCCATCCAGGTCATCTCTTCGATGAAGAGCGTATCCTGGGCCTCGATGGGCCGTGGCGTGTTG